>NZ_PNDH01000035.1:0-36774 GCF_005887175.1 Pseudoalteromonas sp. S1612
TAAAGAGATACTGCTAAAACCTAAAACCTAAAACCTAAAACCTAAAACCTAAAACCTAAAACCTAAAACCTAAAACCTAAAACCTAAAACCTAAAACCTAAAACCTAAAACCTTATAACCTAAAACCTAAAACCTTATAACCAAATTTTTTGTAATTCTGGCCATTGTTTTTCAAATTGCTCACTTGGGCGAGCACTAAAATTACTGCGCACAAACTGATTCATTTTACCTTCAACGTAGGCAAGCAAAAAGTTAGCTAGGGTTAACTCATCGCTTTGGAAGTTTTTACCTTCACGTAGCTTACGCTCTCTAAGAATTTGTTTAAATTGGGTTTCTAGTTTTTCAAATAAGCCCTGTACACGCTCACGAAGTCGCTCTTGCTCACCTTGTAGAGCGTCGCCTGTTAATATACGAGTAATGCCAGGGTTTTTCTCAGCAAATGTTAGCAGCAGTAATAGGGTGTTATATACGCGTGCTTTGCTTTCTTTTTCGTTATCTAAAATAAGATTAATACGTGATAGCAGGGTATCTTCAATAAATTCAATTAATCCTTCAAACATTCGCGCTTTGCTCGGAAAATGACGATAAAGAGCGGCTTCAGAAACGCCAACTTCTGCGGCAAGTTTGGCTGTTGTAATACGCTGGCCAGGGCTGGTTTCTAACATTTGTGCGAGTGCTTGCAGTATTTGCTCTTTGCGATTACTTTTTTTTGTCGCAGGCATGAACATTCCTTTTTTAATAGTTATTTTTTCTACATCAACGTGCGATAACACAGCTACCGGCCTAGTGTTTGTGCGGGCAATAACCAGTGAAGCGATATTTTCACGTATTACGTGAAGCTCTGGTACTGCGCAAGCATTAAACTATATTAGCGAAGTAAAATTACACTAAAAGGTCACAAGGCGTCATCATGTTAATGTTTTATTCAGTTTGTTTCCAGCCTTTTTATAATCGTTTGGCAAGCTGCTCGATCACTTTGATGGCTATTTCTGTTTTGCTGGTCTCAGGTAAATCGAGTTGTTCATTTTGCCAGTAAAGAGTGAGTGCGTTACGCTCTGAATTAAAGCCCAAATCACTTTTCGATACGTCGTTAGCACAAATCATATCGAGGTTTTTATTGGTTAGTTTCCCTTTAGCGTAGTTAGCAACATTTTGCGTTTCTGCTGCAAAGCCGACAGTGTAAGGGCGGCTTTGTGTAAGGTTTGCTACTGCTGCTATAACGTCTGGGTTCTTAACTAAGCTAAGAGTGAGTTCATCGCCTTGTTTTTTCATTTTTTGCGTGGCGATATTTGCTGCGCGGTAATCGGCTACAGCAGCGCACCCAATAAAGGCGTCTGATTGAGGGGCGTAACTGAGAGATTCTTGCAGTAGCTGCTCAGCACTTTCTATATTAATTAAATTAACACCTTGCGGCGCGGTAATGGTTACTGGGCCTGAAATTAAGTTAACTTGCGCGCCAAATGATAAAGCGGCTTGTGCTAGTGCATAGCCCATTTTTCCTGAGCTGTGGTTTGATATAAAACGCACCGGATCGAGAGGTTCTCGAGTTGGACCTGCGGTAATAGTAATGGTTTTACCCGCTAAGAGTTGTGGTTGCGCAGGTTCAGTGCATAAACTCACTAATTCATGCGGTTCAAGCATTCGCCCTGCACCCACATCACCACAGGCTTGCTCACCCTTACCTGGTCCCCAAACAGCAACGCTACGAGCCTTTAAAGTGGCTATATTAGCTTGCGTTGCAAGGTGTGCGTACATTTGCTGATTCATTGCCGGCGCTATGGCTATTTTTGCAGGGGTTGCGAGCAATAACGTAGTGAGTAGGTCATCAGCAATGCCTGCGGCCATTTTTGCAATAATATTGCTGGTGGCAGGGGCAACTAAAATTAAATCAGCCCATTTTGCAAATTCAATATGTCCCATTGCAGCTTCTGCTGATGGGTCGAGTAATGAGTCAGACACCATTTCACCACTGACGGCTTGCATCGTTAGCGGGGTAATAAAATGCTTTGCTGATTCAGTCATTACAACTTTAACGTCACAACCATGGTCTTTTAAACGTCTTACGAGTTCGGCACATTTATAGGCTGCAATTCCACCGCTAATTCCCAGCACTATTTTTTTATTTGTTAAATTAATCATGGTTGTTCATCAATTTTATAAAATATGCTGGCTAAAATAACAAATCTTGAGCGTGACAGCTAAGATAAAATGCGTTTTATCGCGCTAATTTTTAATTTTGCATTACAGTTATATGATACTGACCGCTTTCAAGGATGAACGATGCAATTAACCTCTCTGCCTAATTCACTCAGACCGCGAGAAAAGCTGCTAGCAAAAGGCGCTAAGGCACTCTCTGATGCTGAGCTACTGGCTATATTTTTACGTACTGGCTTACCGGGTATGAATGCGATAGAGCTGGCACAACATCTGATCAATGAAAATAAAACCCTGCATAATTTGTTTAATGCCAGCATAGATGAGTTTTGTGCGCAAAAAGGGCTGGGTACAGCTAAATACGTACAGTTACAAGCGGTACTTGAGCTGAGTCAGCGTTATATGCAAGAAGGCTTTGTTCGCGATGCCGTTTTTAACTCCCCTCAAGCTGTTTACGACTATTTAACCCTGAAAATGCGAGGCCTGCAGCAGGAGGTGTTTATGGTGTTGTATCTTGATAGTCAAAATCGTTTATTAAAAGATGAAATTTTATTTTATGGTACGATTAACGCCGCCAGTGTGTATCCGCGTGAAGTTGTTAAAGCGGCTTTAAAAAATAATGCAGCGACGGTTATTTTTTCACATAATCATCCCAGCGGTATTGCAGAGCCAAGTCAGGCCGATAAGCTAATTACCAATAAATTGTGCCAAGCGCTGCAATTAGTCGACATAAATGTATTGGATCATATTATTATTGGCGGTGAAAATTGTGTTTCGTTTGCCGAACGGGGACTTATTTAAGTTTATCGCTCGCAGATATGTGCTAAAAATGAGCGGTTTACTGTGTTTTGGCAAATTAGTTTAATTTAAATGCAGTTTTTACTTTCCCTAAGGGCATTCGATCTTTATAATTAGCCGCTATCAAATTTACACATGAGCTGGTTGGATAAGATCAGTATTTGATCTTTGCCTGTAAAAGCTGTATAAAGAGCGCCCTTCGATTTATCTCTAGGGCACAAATACATGGCCTTAGGGAAAATTAAGCTCGAGCGAAGTTATTGGAGATATATAGACATGTCTAAAGTATGTCAAGTTACAGGTAAGCGTCCAGCGGTTGGTAACCACCGTTCACACGCGAGAAACGCGACTAAACGTCGTTTCCTACCTAACCTACAAACACACCGTTTTTGGGTTGAAAGTGAAAAACGTTTTGTAACATTACGCACTACTACTAAAGGTATGCGTATTATCGATAAAAAAGGCATTGACACGGTTCTTACAGAAATCCGTGCTCGTGGCGAAAAAGTTTAAGGAACTGAATTATGCGCGATAAGATCCGTTTAGTTTCAACTGCTGGTACTGGTTTTTTCTACACTACCGACAAGAACAAGCGTAACATGCCTGAAAAAATGGAAATCAAAAAGTTCGATCCTAAGGCTCGTAAACATGTGATTTTCAAAGAAGCTAAAATCAAGTAATTTAGTTTTCTTTCAGAAATGTAAAAACCCAGCTTATGCTGGGTTTTTTGTTTTTAAAATCCACTCTATTATCCACCGACAATATACTCACCGTAATTGTGTCCATTTAATTAAACGAATTGGTATAACCAAAGAAAACATAAAGAGTATTAAATGACTTTACGGGCTAAGCTGTTGGGTGTTGTGTATTTAAAGTGAGATTGTGGGGGTGTACAAGCATATCTGGAGAGAGAACGGGGGTCTTGTTAGGGTATGAGCTGTAAGTAGCTCTAAGGCTACTTACAGCGCGGTATTTATACTTTAAAGTTCTCTACTGATATTCTTAGTTCTTCGGCTAACTTAGCCACTTCTGAACTTGAAATATTCGTTTGTACAGCACCTTCTGCTGTTTGCTCGGCAATAGCAACAATAGACTCTAAGCGTTCACTGATCTCTTGTGATACTTGTTGTTGTTCTTGTGCTGCTGTTGATATCTCTTCACTGACATTGTGCGCTTGCGATACCGCAAGAGTAATTGAATCCAGTGCACTATTAGCTAAATCACTTTGCTCAACACACGAAACCGCGCGTTCTTTACCTTTTTCCATTGCCTTAACTGCTTCTTCAGCGCCCGACTGTAGTGATTCAATCATAGATTGAATTTCTTGTGTCGACTCTTGAGTTTTACTTGCAAGCGATCTTACTTCATCAGCTACCACAGCAAACCCTCGACCGTACTCACCGGCACGTGCTGCCTCAATCGCCGCATTAAGTGCAAGTAAGTTAGTTTGCTCAGCGATACCACGAATAACGTCTAAAATACTACCAATTGAGGCGCTGTCTTTGTGTAGTTTATTAATAACACTTGATGCTTCATCAACTTCGTAAGCGAGTTGTTCAATGGTTGCTTTATTTTGATTTGAAATACCTTTAACGCGTTCAGCTTCTTTATCGGCATTTTTGATTTCGCCTAGTGCTTGTTGAGCACTGTTGCTCACTGTTTGAGAAGTACTGCTCATTTCAGTGGTTGCGGTTGCCGCTTGCTCTACTTGCGCTTGTTGATTACTAATCGCTTTGCTTGATTCACCGGTAATTGTTGAGGTTTGCTCAGAAGCGGCAGCAAGTTGTGTTGAACGCGAAATAATACCGGTAATTAAGCTGCGTAAGCTATCAATTAAGGTATTACAGCTTTTCGATAATTCACCAAATTCATCTTTTGCGCTGTCATCTAAGCGTTGAGTCATATCACCACTGGCAACAATATCTAGAATGCGGTTAACTTCAGCTAATGGCTTAGTAATACGGTTAACCGTAATAATGGCTACAAGCACAGCGATGATAGTCGCAATGATCATACCTATCCAAGTCCATAAATTAGCTGAGTTTACATCGCTGCGAACGCCTTCTTGCAAAGTAAATGCAACGCCACTGGCTTGTAATACTAATTCGTCAATTTGGCTAAGTGCTGTTTTAGTGGCTTTTTCCGATTCTTCTAATTCACGTTCAGTTGTGCTGATTGCATCAATAAGGCGTTTTTTATTCGCTGAAAGGCTATCGTTACCTAAGATATTGCTTTCAAGCGTATCTACGTAGCCTTTTAGGTCGTTAAACAAGCCGCTATGGCTTTGCTCTATCGCGGGTTGTATTAATGCAACAGTACGAACGACTTCTTCAAAATAATACACTTGTTCATTTTTAATAATATCGAGCGTGTTAAGCGTTTTAACAGTTAACATATCGGTGCTGCTGGTAACCACAGACATAAAGTTATTTTCAAGGTTATTAGCTGCTTGGTAAGCACGCGGGTGGTTATCTTCTAAGCCATCAATATCAATAATATCAAGTACCATAGAGTTAGCGTCTTCAGCCGCGAGTTCAACAGTTTCTAATTGAGCTTTGAGCTTTTTATTAAGCACTAACTGAGTGTTTTTGTCTTTCAGCAGACTCTCTATAATGTTTAAAAAACTTAAGTAGGTTTTTTCAACGTCAAGGCTGCTCTTATTTAATTGTGGGTCATCTTTTACTACCTGTTGTAGTTCGCGATGTAACTTATCAAATAATTGTTTTTGTTCTTCTATTTGTGCTTTTATTGGCGCTAGCTCTTGAGCAGATGAAGTGTGAAAACTGGCTTGAGCAGCTTTACTCATCAAAATAAATTCAGCTTGTAATTGAGCGCTCTTGTTTAATGCCGGAAGCGATAGCTGATTAACTTTTTGAGTTGAACGATCTATATTTGCTATTTTTATTAAAGAGTTACCGCCAATAATTAAAAGTAATAAAGTGATAAATATAAAACCACCCCAAATACGTTGACTCACTGTTAGATTCATATGGTTTTCCATTCAAAAATACGTCTATTAAAACTTATCGGCGCTTTCAACAATAAGTTAAGTAATTAAAAATAATTAATTTTTACTGTTAATAGTTAGTTGCTAAATTTACCGTGAAACTTCATCACACACTAAGCATACATAATTCAACTATTCGACTATGGATATAAAATAATACAAGGCAATTCTCCTCGTCCTTAATTAGATTAAGGGAGTGTTGCTATTTTTTACACTTAGTTGTGAATGGTTTGTAATTATGCAATTTAACATGCACTCTTAAACTTAACAGATGTATTAACTTTTTTCAGTTTATTTAGACAAAAGTTGTGATTTTTCTGAAAATTTTTGTTTGCTTTGTAAATCTATTAAGGTCATTGAGCCGCCCCAGACGCAACCTGTGTCTAGAGCGTACAGGTGTTTGTAGGGAGTTTGACCTTCAAGGGCAGCCCAATGACCAAAAATAAGGTCATGTTGAGCGTTAACGATTTTAGGGTGAGAAAACCAAGGAATTAATGAGTGGCTATTGGCTGTTGCTTCTTTTGCATTAAAATCAAGCAAATTATCAGGCGTAATAAAGCGCATACGGGTGAAATAATTAACGATATAGCGAAACTTTGCAGCGTCATCGAGCTGCTCACTCCATGAAAGTGGGTGAGGCTGATACATGTTTTTTAAGAAGTATTGAGCGTTGTCAGCACCATAGCATTGCTGCGCGAATTGGGCATGCTGAATGGCTTGCTCGCATGACCAATCAGGATTAAGTCCTGCGTGAGAGATAAAACAATCATACTGCTCGAAATAAAGAGCTAAAGGCTGAGTTTGTAAAAACGCGATGTAGTCGGGGAGTTTACTGCTGTTGAACAGTGTCGTTAGTTTGTCTTTAGGGTTGGGTGCAACATTGTTTAAATAACAGGCAATCATGTGTAAGTCATGATTGCCTAATGTGACGCTAACGCTGTCTTGATGTTGATAAATATAATCAAGGCACGCTTTGGAGTCTGGGCCGCGAGCAACAATATCACCTACTAGGTAGAGGTGGTCTTTGCTGGGGTTAAAGTCGACTTGCTTTAACAATAAATTAAATTCGTTAAAGCAGCCTTGTAAATCACCTATTGCGTAGTCAGCCATTAGTCGCTGTTTTAATCAGTGTAAGATATTAGGGCAAGCTAAACGGAACACATTTATGGGTGCTTCAAACTCAGCACCAAACTCGTTTCGTAAAGTGTAATGCCCTTGCATGGTGCCTACGGGAGTATCTAATATTGCACCACTGGTGTATTTGTAACTTTCACCAGGGGCTATATCTGGGGTTTCACCCACCACACCTTCGCCTTGCACTTCTACTTCTTTACCGTTGGCATCGGTAATTAACCAATAGCGGCTAAGTAGTTTTGCACTACATAAACTGTGGTTTTTTATAGTAACGGAATAAGCAAATACAAATTTATCAAGTTCAGGTTGCGATTGCTCTTCTACATAAAATGTTTCTACAGATACCTTTACAGGTGATCCCATATTACTGCTTGTTGTCATAAATCCAGTTAGCTATATCAATAAATTGTTGTAACGACAGGCTCTCAGCACGCAAGGTAATATCAATGCCAATGCTGGTTAACTCTTCAGCGGTTAAAAGGTTGCCTAGGCTGTTGCGCAGTGTTTTACGACGTTGATTAAACGCTTCTAAACAGACTGTATTTAGTATTTTAACGCTTTTAGCTGTGCGCTGTTCTGCCTTTTTAGGGATTAGACGAATAACCGCAGAATCTACTTTAGGTGCAGGTTTGAAGCACTCAGGCGGTACTTCTACTACAGGCATCGCATTACAGTAGTATTGAGTCATTACACTCAAGCGGCCAAAGGTTTTGCTGCCTGGACCTGCAACCATGCGTTTTACCACTTCTTTTTGCAGCATAAAGTGCATGTGCTCAATATGATCGGCAAATTCAAAAAGGTGAAACAACAAAGGAGTAGAAATGTTGTACGGTAGGTTACCAAATACTTTTAGCTTTTTGTCGTCTTTAACTAGGCTTGCAAAATCAAACTTCATTGCATCGCCTTGGTTTACGGTTAATTTAGGCCCTAAAAAAGGGTGTTCAATTAAACGTTGGGCTAAATCTTTATCTAGCTCAACAACCGTTAAATGGCCACTTAAATCGGCTACAGGCTCAGTAATAGCGCCAAGGCCTGGGCCAATTTCGACTAAATTATCTTGCGGCTTGGGATCAATAGCGGTGACAATTTTATCGATGATTGATTCATCGAATAAAAAGTTTTGGCCAAAACGTTTACGGGCGCGGTGTCCTAAATGTACTTTATCGGTCATTGATTCTGTGCTTTTTCATGGGCGAGCTTAATTGCTTCGCGGATCGCTAATTCAAAACTGCCAACATCAGCATCGCCTGTACCGGCTAAATCAAGCGCAGTACCGTGGTCGACTGAAGTGCGGATAAATGGAAGGCCAAGAGTTATATTCACTGACTTACCAAATCCTTTGTATTTTAGCACAGGTAATCCCTGATCGTGATACATAGCCAGTACTGCATCGGCTTCATTTAGGTATTTATCTTGAAATAATGTATCTGCTGGTAAAGGACCGATTAAGTTCATCCCTTCAGCTCTTAGTATGTCAAGTGTAGGCGTTATCGTGTCGATTTCTTCGCGGCCTAAATGGCCATCTTCACCAGCGTGCGGGTTTAAGCCACAGACTAAAATACGCGGTTGCTCAATACCAAACTTGGTTTTTAAGTCATGATTAAGAATATTAGCCACTTTAACCAGTCGCTCTTGGGTAATAGCACGAGCAACATAAGCAAGCGGGATATGCGTTGTTACTAATGCAACTCGCAGCCCTTCGGTAGCCAATAACATAACAACATCAGCGGTGCCCGACTGTTGAGCAAAGTACTCAGTGTGGCCACTAAAAGAAATACCGGCTTGGTTAATAATACCTTTATGAACAGGGCCAGTAACAACGGCATCAAAAGTACCGTCCATATTCTTCTCACTGGCGATACGAAGTGTGTCTAATACGTATTGACCGTTTGCGTCATTTAGCACACCCAGTTCAACTGACTCGGCTAAATCAATCTGTTTTATATATAAGCTGCCAGCCGCTGTAGGCATGGCTTCGGCGCTTTCATCAAATTCAATTAATTTAATGTTTAAACCTAAATGTTTAGCGCGCTGCTTTAGTAGCGATGCATCTGCAATCGCTACTAGCTGTGCATCCCAGCTGTGCTGTGCCAGTTTTAATAGCAAGTCAGGGCCAATGCCAGCAGGCTCACCAGGGGTTATCGCAATTCTTAAGGTCATAATTATTCGTCTGTTGGGAAAATTTCAACATGGGCTTGTTCGCGCATTTCTTGCTGCCAGTTAAAGCTTTCTTCTTTAAATTTACGATTAAACAACATGCCATGTGCACGATTACGTTTAGCTTGCTCGGTTTTATCAGCAACGCGTGTATCTAATAACTGTACAATGTGCCAACCATACTGAGTTCTAAATGGTTCGCTGATTTCGTTTTGATCAAGAGATAGTAATGTATCTCTAAACGCAGGTACGTAGGTAGTTGGATCAGTCCAGTCGTATTGTCCGCCTTTAAGTGCTGAGCCTGGATCTTGCGAGTGCTCTTTAGCTAGTTCAGCAAAGTCAGCATTTCCAGCACGTAAATCCTTAACAAAGCCAGTTAGCATAGTGCGGGCTTTTTCTTCGCTTAAAATAATTGAAGGCTTAATAAGAATATGACGAGATTTAACTTCTGTGGTTTCTACTACTTGGCGACCACGTACGTCTTGCACCTTAATAATGTGAAAACCTGCGCCAGAGCGAAGCGGGCCAATAATCGCATCTTTCTTTTGACCTTTTACAGCTTCTGCAAATAAAGATGGCATTTCGTTAATGCCCATCCAGCCTAATTGACCTCCCTCAAGCGCTTTTGAGCCACTAGATGAAGAAATAGCAATACGCTTAAATTCTTGGCCGTCTTGCAGCAGTTCAATTACTTTGTCTGCGCGTGTTTTTGCAGAGCTTACGTCGTCTGCACTTGCCCCGCTTGGAATATCGATAAGAATATGACCAATATCGTATTCTTCGGCATTTTGGCCTTGGCTATCCATAATTTTTAGTAAGTTATCAATTTCTTGGTCGCTTACATATATACGGCGGTCTACGTTTGCACGCGTGACTTGTTGCGTGGTTATCTCTTTACGAATTTCTTCACGGTAAGCTTGAAAGCTCTCACCCGACGCTTCAATAGTTCGACGTAAATCAGCAATTGTACCGCCTTGCTCTTTGGCCATGTTGGCAAGTGTTTGGTCAAGCTGGCTATCTGAAATCTCTAAGCCCATGCGCTCAGCCATTTGCATCATTAGCGTTTGATTAACTAAGCGCTCAATTGCTTGTACACGTAGTGTTTCGTCTTTTGGCAGCTGTTGATTTTGTTCTTCTGCTTGCTTTTTAACACGATCAACAATGGTATCTACTTCACTTTTTAAAATAACGCCTTGGTTTACAATACCAATCACTTTATCTATTTCGACCGGTGCGGCGAATGCACTTTGGCATAAGCTAAACGTTAAAACTGCTGATGTTAATAATTTTTTTAAATTCATATTCTTTTTACTACTCTTACTAATAGTACTGTTGTAATGCTAAAGGCGACTAGATTGATATAGTTATTTGTAAATTTTTACTATACAAAATGCAGCTTAGTCATTAAGAAAATACGGCCTACGATAACCAAAAATACCTTGTTGTAATAATTTTTGAGCATCATAACGGCTTTTACTACCAAGCCCTTTTAATACAAAATTCAAACGAATGCTAGAATCAAAAGTGGCTTGGGGTTGCCCAATTGACTGATTTAAATCAGTTTCAATTTGGCGGTGGCCAGTAATTTGGAACGCCCAACAGCACGATTCATACTGTAATCCACTAAATACTTCAATACTGCGGTTATTATCAAGGTCGCGATGGTAACTTGCAATAAATTGCCATTCGTCACTAATAGGGATGCTTGTAAATAAGCCCGCTTGTTCGATTGTATTTCCTGAGACATCATTTGCATAGCGATGGTTCAATTGAACCAGCTGATTATCGTCACCTTTATAATCTAAGGTTAAATTTGACTGGATAATTTGCTTGCCATCCGTGTCGTACTGAATTCCACCCGACAAATACCAGCGGCGATGCCAATGTAACATGGTTTGCGCTGCAAACAAGGCATTGTAGTTACTGTCGCTATTCAGCCCTTGTTCTGTGGGCTTGGCTGAATCACTTAAATAAAATATTTGGCCAGCACTGAAATTAAATACTTCTTCATTTTTATTATCAAATAAACGGGTGGTTGCCCCAAGCGTAAACTGATTTGCAGCGGCAATACGGTCAACACTTGAAAAACGCGCATCTCTAAATAAGCCAAAAAAGTCATCTTGTAATTTAGTGGTATCGTATAAGCCAATGTCAGATTGCTCTTTGTTAGGCGTATATAAATACTGAATTTGTGGCTCTAAGGTTTGAATACCATCGTCGATAAAAATTGAGGTATCACGCTCAAAGTTAAGCTGAGAATATAAGCGCACTTTTGGCAATGTGCGCGAAACATTATCGCTATACTGTGTACCCTGTAAATCACCGTCTTGTTTATAGTTAGTTTGCAATAAGCTCACTTCAGATAAAAACGACCAGGCATACTCTTTGTAATCAAAGCGTGCTTTAGGTTCTATATGCACGCGAGTTGCTTGATCAATAACCGCTGAGCTATTAGTAAAGTGGCTCAGCTCCCCTGAAACAGTAAAATCGAAGTAATCAATTTTCCACGGCGTAGTTTGTGTAAAGCTAACTTGAGGTAAGGCTGTATATGACTCTAAGTGGTCACCGAGTACTTCAAAGTTTTGTATTTTTATATCAGTACGCCACATCTCGCCCATGTGAGTTAGTGAGCCGGTACGATAAAGCTGAGTATCGGTTTTACTTGCATAAGTTGAGTTTAAATCAGTGAGGTAGTTATCATCACTGACATTGGTAATATCAATACTGGCTCGCCAGTCTTCGCCTATATAGCTTTTTTGTTGCCAATGAAACAAAAAACGCTCGTCAAGCTCAGGTTCTGAGTCATCTTTATTTAAGTATTCGACAGCCACTAAACCTTGGTGTTCTGGAGTTAGATATCTAAATTCAGTTTGTAGCTGTAAACCTTTACGTGACATATAACGCGGCGTAATGGTTGCATCATAGTTTGGAGCAATATTCCAATAATAAGGCGTAATAGTCTCTAACCCATAACGATCTGAACTTGAAAAGCTGGGCGTTAATAAGCCTGACTTACGGCGCTCATCGAGTGGGAAAGTAAAATAAGGTAAATAGAGTACTGGCGTGTCTAAAATACGAAGCACCGCATTGTAGGTTTCACCCCAGCCTTCTTCTCGTGATAAATTAATTTCGTCGGCTTCAATAGCCCACACAGGCGTATTACCTGGGCAAGCAGTAAAGCTTGCATTCATCAGCATTAAGCCAGACTTGTCTATGGTGAGTTTTTCCGCGCCGCCTTTGCCTTGCTGTTGTGTTAGGCTGTATTGTGCGCCTAATAAGCTAAAGGCTGAGTTGTTTAAATCGGCGTTTAAGCCCGCACTTTGAACTTTGCTCACATAATCGCGATAGGTAATAGGGCCGGTGGCATTGAGTAAGCCGCGTTGTTTATCAATCAGTGCTGATTGTGCGGACAAACTCATGTTAACGGTGTTAATATCAACATTACCAGTAAATTCAGCGCTTTGTGTGCCTAAAAGCTCAACGTCATCAGCGCTGATATCAACCGTTCCAAGCTCAAGGCCAGCTAGCGGTTGCCAAGCTCTGGTTTGCATTGAAGTGCCACAAAAGTTGTGTGTCAGTTCAGTTTCGGCAAGCGATGGTGCGCTCAGTACGCTTAGCATCAAAATGCCCCAGGTTTTGCTCATTTATCGACCTTTATGCTCTGTGATTAGTTACAAGCTATACATAATAAAGGAAAACAATAGCAAAGTAATTAGTGAAAAATAGATAGCTTATAAAATGACACGTTTTGAGAGTTTACAACAGTTTATTAATACTCACTTTAGTGAGCAATCCTGCGCGCTTAATGCAATAACCGCAGATGCCAGTTTTCGCCGTTATTATAGGTTAAGCGCTGAAAATAAAAGCTTTATTGTGATGGACTCAGATCCAAAAAAAGTTAACAACGTCCCTTATATTGCATTAAATAAGGTGTTTTCTGAGCAGGGGTTTTTATTACCATCCATTATTCATAGTGATGAGCAGCAAGGTTTTTTTATTTTAAGTGATTTGGGTAACACCCATTTAGCTGACTTGCTTGATGATGCCAATCGCAGCGAGCATTACCAGCAGCTGATCAGTTTAAGTGCCAAGTGGGCTAAAACGCCTAAAGCTCCGTCAATGAATCCGTATGACCATGACTTTATTGCACTTGAGCTGGATATTTTTAAAAATTGGTTAGTTAATGATTTTATTAGTACAGAGCTCAGTGCTGAGCAACAAAATATATGGCAAACAAGTGCTGCGCTGCTAATCAATACACTGCTTGAACAACCTACAGTGACTATGCATCGCGATTACCACAGCCGTAATATTATGCGCTGCGAGCAGCAATGGGCAATTATTGATTATCAAGACGCGGTACAAGGTCCGTTATGTTATGACTTAGTCTCGCTTTTAAGAGATTGTTATTTTAAATTGCCCAACGACGAGCTGACTCATTTACTTGAGTTTGGTTATGACGAATTTAAGCGCCAAAGTTTAATAACTAACGAGTCATTCGCACAATTTAAGTATTGGTTTGATTTAACCGGCTTGCAGCGCCATTTAAAAGCAGCGGGTATTTTTTGTCGCTTGTATTTACGGGATGGTAAAAAAGGTTACTTAGCGAATATACTACCGACACTAACTTATATTGTTGAAGTGGCGGCAGAGTACCCAGAGCTTAGTGATTTGTCTGATTGGGTAAAAAGTTACGTGGTACCAAAAGTACAGCAGCGGTTAAAAGAGGAGCAACTATGAAGGCCATGATCTTAGCGGCAGGACGCGGTAAACGTATGATGCCGCTCACCGCACAGTTGCCAAAACCTATGTTATGTGTGGCAGGTAAACCGCTAATTGAGCATCATATTATGCGCTTAAAAACAGCTGGTATTACGCAGATTGTGATTAACCTTGCGTGGCAAGGAGACAAAATAAAAACCTACTTTGCAGATGGCAGTGCATGGGGTGTAAGTATTACCTATAGCCAGGAAGTAACTGGCGGGCTTGAAACTGCAGGCGGTATTATTCAAGCACTTCCTTTATTAGGTGAGTCATTTATTGTTATTAATGGTGATGTTTACAGCGACTACGATATTAGTGCATTAATGCAGCTGCATTTACAGCCAAAAGAAGCGCACATTGTATTGGTTGAAAATCCTGCGCATAACCCAGAGGGTGATTTTACGCTAAGCCACTTACCTAATAGTGAACAGCGCTATACTTTTTCTGGTATTGGCCGTTATCAGGCTGATTTCTTTGAAGGGCTGGCCTCAGGTATTCGCCCGTTAGGGCCTTTACTGCGTGAAAAAATAAATGAACATTTAGTCTCCACTGAACTCTATATTGGCCAATGGGACGATATAGGCACACCAGAGCGTTTATCGGCTCTTAACCAACAATTAGCACCATAAGCTAAATATAAAACACTAGAGGTAAGTTTTAAAATGTGGGGAAAAATTCTCGGTTTCTGTTTTGGTTTTATGTTTGGCAAAATATTTGGCGCCATTTTAGGCTTATACCTAGGTCATATGTTTGATAAAAGTCTAAAGAAAGACTTTGATCAGGCTGGCGGCTTCTCTAACCTTTTTAAAGGCGATGATGTTAACGAACGCCAAGCACTGTTTTTTTCTAGCTGCTTTGCAGTAATGGGGCATATTGCCAAGTCAAATGGGCGAATAAGCGAAACTCACATTAAAGCAGCGACGCTATTTATGGATGAAATGGACTTAAAAGGCGAAGAACGCCGTGAAGCTCAACAAGCGTTTCAATCAGGTAAAGATAGCGACTTTTCTCTCAAAGACACGGTTTATGACTTTAAAGAACGTTTTGCTAAACGTTACGATTTACTGCAGTTATTTTTAGAAATTCAAATTCAAATGGCGTTTTCTGATGGCGTGCTTGCCGCACAAGAAAAGCAATTATTACAAGAAGTCAGCAAACAGTTGGGTGTATCTAAAGCGCACTTTGCGTTTGTGCTAAAACGTTACCAAGCTGAGTTTAATTTTAGGCAGCAACAACAGCGCTTTAGACAGCAGCAAAGTCAGAGCAGTAGTTACCGAGAAGGCTCAGGACATCATGTACCGCCAAGTAATGATATGAATCGCTCGCAGGCATTGGCCTTATTGGGATTAAATAAAGACGCGTCGCAACGTGATATTAAAGTAGCGTACCGAAAGCTTATGGCTCAGCACCATCCTGATAAACTGGTATCGCAAGGTTTACCTAAGCATATGATGGAAGTCGCGGTTAAAAAAAGTCAAGATATTCAAGCTGCTTACGAGTATTTAAAAAAGGCGGCGTAAAAAACCGTCTATTTCTTTGCTCAAGCGTGCATGTTGCTGCGGCGCATCGCGTAATCCAAATAGCTGGCGCTGGCGGTAATCAAACTTTGCATTACGGTTAACCCAACGCTGACGGTTTTTAAGGTTCATTAAGATATCGTTATGATCGCCTGAAAAATAAATATCTAATAGCGCCGGTGTCACTAAAGAAGTGGTTTGGCTCAAACGCGCATTACGCTGTGAATTTGGTAAAAAGCTACTTAAACTAATAAATGCATTGATCTGTAAATCTGAAAAATCAGCATAGTGCTCCATTAATACTCCCGCACTGGTTCCTTGAGCAATAACCACAATATCATTCGAGGCTTCACTTGCTTGCTGATAAAGCGCCTCATAGCGAGCAATTAAATTTGTTTTGTAGTTATCTAATACCTCAATATTGACCTGCTCAATATAATCAACATGATGAGGCGGCTCAGTTGGCGTGCTGTTATCTGCTGTAGCCGGTTGATTATTTGCCTCGCTGCTCTGCTCTGCAGCTTGCCAATTAATATCGGGCACCGTCATAGCGTAAGTGCTATAGCCATGATTATTTAATTCTTTGCGCAAAAAGTTCATGCCAGAATTGTTTGTAGGGCTCGATTGCCAGTCGGGTATTAGAATCACCACACCTCTAAAATCAGCGCTCATGTATTCACGATGTAAGGTTAAAAATGGGGTGTCGCCAAGCTCAATGGTTTTAATTTCATCCCCTGGTGCTAAGCGTTTAATATCATTTTCAATAATAGTTGAGTGGGCTGTAGGAGCTATATGTTCCACTGCATATGTTTGCCAATGCATTAATATGCAAACAGCTGACAATGCACAGAGTGACATTTTTATAAATTGCGCAACAACCATAATGAACCCAAACAATAAAGATTATTTAGGTATCGGCGCGAGGCTATAAAAGTTTAGCTATTAGCGTGTTTATTTAAAACTCGGGGTCAGCTTCAAACGTGAGTACTTGCTCTGTAACAGGATGCTTTAGTTGCAGCATTTGTGCATGCAGCTGTAATCGAGGTGCCGCAGCAAGCGCGTCTTTGTGGGCATATAAACGATCGCCTAAAATAGGGTGGCCTAAGCTTAGCATATGCACTCGCAGCTGGTGGGAGCGCCCTGTAATAGGAGTAAGCTCTACACGGGTTGCCTGTACTTCACGTTCAAGCACTTTAAAATGGGTAAGCGAGGGTTTGCCATTGTCGTGATCAACCATTTGCTTAGGGCGATTCGGCCAATCACAAATAAGCGGTAAATCAACGGAGCCGGTTTCATTTTCAAGCTGCCCATAAATTCGCGCAATGTAACGTTTTGCCGTTTCGCGCTCTTGAAATTGCATACTTAAATGCCGATGAGCGGCTTTGTTCATTGCCAAACAAAGTATTCCTGAGGTAGCCATATCTAAACGGTGAACAATTTTAGCCGTAGGAAAAACACGGTTGACGCGATTAATTAAGCTATCGGCATGTTTTGGGTCTTTACCTGGTACGGTGAGTAACTCGCTAGGCTTATTTACAATAAGTAAATCATCGTCTTGAAACAGTATAGTTAAATACGGGCTCATAGGGGGATTGTAATTAACTAACACGGCAGACCTCAGTGATTTTGAAGTGCGCTATTTTAGTGGAGCGAGCGCAAAGGCTCAAGTAAAAAGCGCGATATAAATATCGCGCTTTTTTCAATACACACGCTAGTTAATCTTTAACTAACGACTGACAGCTTATAGCTAACAGCTAGATCCCTTAGTGCGAAACCACAATTAAACGAATGGCATCGAGTTTTAACTGCGCTTTTTCAATATGTGCGGTTAGCTCATTGCGTTGTTTATCGTAAAAGGTAATTTCTTCTTGGCGAATATTTGGGTTTATTTGTTTAAGTGCCTCTAAACGCTGCTGCTCTTCGCTTAACGATGTTTGCATTTTAGTTAATGACTCTGCACGAATAACATCCAGCTTTTGTTGAGCCATGTCTTTTGCTGTGTTGATCATCGGATGAACCGCACTTTGTAATGCACCGGCTAATTTACTTGCTGTTTGGCGACCTACCGCAGATAACTGTTGATTAAAGCCATCAAAGCCAACGTTTTCGCCTAAGTTATTACTGCTCTTATCGAGTAAAATACGAATAGGCGTAGGCGGTAAAAAGCGGCCCACTTGCAGTACTTTTGGTGCCATTGCTTCGGCAACAAAGATTAGCTCAACAAAGAATGTTCCTGGTGGTAACTTTTTGTTTTTAAGTAACGCCACTGACGCACTACCAAAGTCATCATCGCAAATCATGTCCATAGTGCCTTGCACCATAGGATGATCCCAACTAATAAAGTGAACATCTTCTTGTGAAAGAGCGGTATCACGGTCAAATGTTACCGTCATGCCATCTTCTTTTAAAGCAGGGAATGACGCGTTAAGCATATGCTCAGTGGGTTTTAAAATAATGGTGTTTTCACCTTTATCTTCTTGGCTTACGCCAAAGGTGTCGAACACATTGATCATGTAACTTGGTAGCTCAAACTGATTATCGAGTTTTTCAATGTCAGCTACAAGTGAATCAGCAGCGCCTTGCCCTGATGAATGCAGTTCTAGTAGGCGATCTCGGCCACTTTCCATTTGCTTACGTAATACTGCATTCTTTTGTGCTACTTGCTCAAGCAATGGGTCTAGCTCATCTTCGTCACAATTATGAGCTGCAATATATTCAAGTAAGTCTTCGCTAAACTCTTTATATAATAACTGCCCTGTGGTTGAAGTGCTTTCAAATGCATCTAGACCTTCATTGTACCAACGCAATAATACTTCCTGTGCCGTATTTTCAAAGTAAGGCACATGAATGTTCACATCTTGTGTTTGTCCTATGCGGTCTAAGCGACCAATACGTTGCTCAAGTAAATCTGGGTTGAGCGGTAAATCAAACAACACTAAATGATGTGAGAATTGGAAGTTACGGCCTTCTGAACCAATTTCAGAACACAATAATATTTGAGCATTATCGTATTCATCGGCAAAGAATGCCGCGGCGCGGTCTCGTTCAATTATCGACATGCCCTCGTGGAAAACTGAGGCTTTAATTGCTTCGCGTTCACGTAATATTTGCTCAAGGCTGATTGCGGTTTCGGCTTTAGCACAAATGAGTAATACTTTTTCACGTTTGAGAGTTTTTAGCGTTTCGATTAGCCAATCTACACGGGGGTCAAATAAACCCCAGCTGGCGCTTTCACCTTCAAACTCTTGAAATATTTTTTCAGGGAAAAGTGCACGTTGTGCACTGAGTTCAGCATTTTGAATGCCGCTCATATTACCTAGTACAGTCATTGCTGTTTTGTATTGCTTAGGTAAAGCCATAGGGTAGGCGTGTAATTTACGACTTGGGTAACCATCAATACCACTGCGACTATTTCTAAATAAAATGCGCCCAGTACCGTGACGGTCTAAAAGCATATTTAAAATTTCTTTACGTGCTTCAAGGTCGCCTTGTTGTGCTGTTTCAAGAATATCGGTGATATCCGTTTCTTTTAATAGCTCAATCAAGGTTGCTTTAGCGTTATCATCTAATGATTGCTCTTGCAGTAGTTGGTTAGCAGCTTCGGCTACATCTTTGTAGTTTGCTTCTTCTTCCTTAAATACGTCGTAGTCGTAAAAGCGATCTGGGTCGAGCAGTTGTAAGCGTGCAAAGTGGCTACGATGACCCAGTTGGTCTGGCGTTGCTGTTAATAAAATTAACCCCGGAATGTCTTGGCTCAGCTCAGCCATACGTTGGTATTCGGCACTAGGTTTATTGTTGTTAATGCTTAAATGATGGGCTTCATCAATGACTAATAAGTCCCAGTCGGCCAACGTAGCTTGTTCAAACCAACGTTTTTTCTTAGTTAAAAACTCAAGACTGGTAAGCACCAGTTGCTCGGTATCAAATACGTTAGGTGAATCAGCAAACGCTTCGTCGCAGCGCTCTTCATCAAAAATAGAAAAACGTAAATTAAAACGGCGTAGCATTTCTACTAACCATTGGTGCTGCAAGTTCTCAGGTACCACAATGAGCACACGGCTGGCGCGACCAGTAATAATTTGTTGATGTAAAATCATGCCAGCTTCGATGGTTTTACCCAAACCTACTTCATCAGAAAGTAATACACGTGGCGCAAAACGTTTACCTACTTCTTGGGCAATATAAAGCTGATGCGGAATAAGGTTGGCACGTTGGCCAATTAAACCTTTAATAGGTGACTGTTGGCGTTCAAATTGGTGTAACCAAGTTTGGTAGCGCAAAGTGTATCGATCAAAGCGGTCTACTTGGCCTGCAAATAAACGGTCTTGTGGTTTATTAAATTTAATAAAATGGTCTAAAAAGGTTTCTTTTAATTGTACTTTTTCACCGTTATCAATACGTTCACCGTGATAGCACAGTAATTCGCCTTGTACTTCAATTGACTCAACTTGTAATTCCCACTCCTCAACGCTTCGGATCACATCACCAGGATTAAATGCTACGCGGGTTACCGGAGCTTCTGCAGAAGAATAAACACGGTTTTCACCACTGGCAGGAAATAAAATGCTGACCTGGCGGCCATCAATGGCAACAACGGTGCCCAATCCTAAATCTGACTCTGTATCACTGATCCAACGCTGACCTAAGGAAAAATTCATGTATGTCTCGTCTATGAAGAAAAAGGCGGCTATGTTACCTGTTAGATAACACCACTGCAAGGCGCTATTTGCCTGACTTTTAATTAATTTTATAAGTGTGAATTATTCCTATCTATAAGCACTGATTAGTGCGCCGATTTTGTAGGAAATTCAAACTAAATGATATTTGTCATAAAACAGACTTTTATGACAAATAGACTAAACTCAAATTATACCTAAGTAATTAATCAAGTTTATTAGTCACACTGATTAGTTTATTGGGTATAGCATAAAAATCATAAAACGTAAGGAAAGTGCTATGGAAAAAGCTTCGAACCTTGATAGTAAAATGTATGTGCTAGATACCAATGTATTGCTTCATGAACCCCTCGCGTATTTGTCATTTCAAGAACACCAAGTGGTTATTCCAATGACTGTATTGGAAGAGCTTGATCACATTAAAGATAGAAAACACGATGTAAGTCGCGATGCCCGAGTGGCCATTCGTGGACTTGATGGAGTACTCAGCCAGGCCTCTCCCGAGCAAATGTTACAAGGGGTTGCGCTACCAAGTAATAAACAAGGCGGATTAACGGGAAGCTTACTGATTGTAAACGACCATTTATTTGCCGATTCTATTTCCGGCTTACCGGGCAATGAAAACGACCACCGCATTATTAATTGTGCGGTGCACTTACAAAATCAGCACAGTGATAAAAAAGTCATACTGGTTACTAAAGATATCAACATGCGCTTAAAAGCCAAAGGGGCGGGGCTTAAATATGTTGAAGATTACCGTACCGATCAGCTTATTGACGATATCGCCTTACTTACCAGCGGCTATAAAAAAATTACTGGTGATTTTTGGCAGCATGTTGGCGAGTGTAACACTGAGCAACACGGGCGTGAAACAGTCCATCATATCCCTAAAGATTTAATCCCAGATGTGTTTTGTAATGAGTATTTACTTGATGATGGCGATCAGTTTGCCGCTAGAGTCAAATCTTACGATGGTGAGCATATTACCATTAAAGATATTGGTGCAGAGCGACTAATGCATCAAAGCGCCTGGGGAATAAAGCCAAAAAATATTTACCAAGCAATGGCACTAGATGCACTGCTCGATACTTCTATTGAACTTGTTATTTTAACCGGCCCTGCGGGATGTGGTAAAACCTTACTGGCGCTTGCATGTGCACTTGAGATGGTGATTGAAAAAGGTGTTTACGATAAAGTGATTGTAACCCGAAATACCCCTGAAATTGCCGAATCGATTGGCTTTTTACCTGGCACCGAGGAAGAGAAAATGGCGCCTTGGCTGGCTGCAATAACTGATACCTTAGAAGTGCTGCATAAAGGAGATGAGAACCCTGTTTCAAGCCGTAATTACATTATGGAAAAAGCCAATGTTCAGTTTAAATCGGTGAACTTTATGCGTGGGCGAAGCATTCAAAATGCGGTGGTGATTTTAGATGAAAGCCAAAACTTAACGGCTTCTCAGCTCAAAACCATAATTACCCGCTGTGGTGAAGGAACTAAACTTATTTGTACCGGAAATTTAGCACAAATAGACAGTAATTATTTAACCGCTGTTACCTCTGGACTTACCTATATTGTGGAGCGATTTAAGCACTTTGAAGGCGGCGCTACTGTTAATCTTAATGGTGTAGTAAGAAGTCGACTAGCGTCATTTGCAGAGGAGAATTTATAAGTGTTCTTTGGCTCGATAATCTACTATTTTATTATTGAGCCAAAAATTAAGTATTTAATCTAGGTGATTCATCGCTTATTAAAGCGCTTAATTACACGTCAACAGTTTGACGTTTAATTAATACGTATACCTAGCTTGTCAAATATCTACACATCGATCTTCAGAAAAAAGATATGAATTTATTTAAAGCTATGCCAGGTCTATTTAAGTTCATTACTTGTTCATATCTCGTTAGGCATTTTTGATAAATAATAAGCTTTGACTGTATTAAACAGTAATTGATACATTCTTTTTATAGGAGCGTACGTTATTAAATGTGAAGGGGTAACCATACTATTGAAATGGTACGCTTAGTGCATAGTTTAAAAGGGATAGCAGGAAATTTAGGTTTTAACCGATTATTATTGTGTGCTCAACACACTGAGCAAATATTAAAAGCGGATGGCAAGCACGCTGCAGCTGCAATTAAATAATTAATAATACAGTTAGAGCGAGTGCAAATTTATATAAAAAGTTTAGATGTAAGCAATGATAAATAAAGCAAAAATATTAATTGTAGATGACGATGCGCTTAACCGAATCATTTTAGAAAGAACTTTAAGTGATGAGCATGAGGTTTACTTAGTGGCAAGTGGCGAAGAGGCGTTGACATTTGTTAAGCATACGCAAGTAGATTTAATTATTTTAGACATCATGATGCCTGGCATGAATGGTTACGACGTGCTGGTGGAACTTAAAGAAAGTAGCCTTAGCCATGCGATCCCCATTATTTTTATCTCAGCGAACAGCTCTCATGAAGACGAAGCAAAAGGTTTAGAATTAGGCGCAATGGATTACATTGCAAAGCCATTTTGTGCCTCAATTGTTAAAGTGCGTGTACGCAATCAACTACTTATTAAGCAAAAAAACGATTTATTAGAAATGCTTGCGTCTATTGATGGTTTAACAGAAATACCTAACAGACGTTATTTAGATGAAAATTTAGAGCGAGAGTGGCGAAGAAGTAAGCGTAATAACTCTTCAATGTGTGTATTGCTTATCGATATTGACCACTTTAAGCGCTATAACGATTGTTACGGTCATCGTGCTGGCGATGAGTGTTTAAAAGCTGTGGCGCAAACTCTAGCGGCGCAATGTGAGCGCGGCAGTGATTTTGTTGCCCGTTATGGTGGTGAAGAGTTTGTAGCCGTATTACCAGAAACAAATCAGCAAGGGGCTATTGCATTTGCTAATAAGTTACGTGAAGCCATTAATGATTTGAATATAGAGCACAACGCATCGTTAAATGCTTCACACATTACTATTAGCATTGGTATTGCCTCAAGTGAGAGCAGTCAAGCATACACAGAGAAGGCATTGCTAGAAGAAGCTGACTCAGGTTTATATAATGCTAAAAAGTCAGGGCGCAATGCGATTGAATTGGCGCCCATAGGAACATGTGAGCGTTTAGTTTGTCAGCATTGATAGTGCTGAGCTGCCAATCCCCACTAATTTGTCATTTTTAAATACTAATGGTGTGCATTCATCCTTGGTCATTTTTCCATCTGAATGAATGCTGTGTGTTGCGTAAAACAACACTTGGTAAACATCATCCTGTTTTTTTAATAATTCAGTGAAATTAGGTGTTTTTAGTTGGTTTAATACTGACTGATACGAGCTATCCATTGCCAGACCTGAAATGATTTCACGATTGTTTTTATGTGTGGCCTGCCAGCTTGAAGAACTATTGCCTGCCCAATGACCTTCTGCTTCGCCATCAGATACAGCGATTACACAACCCGTTAAAAAAGGAGCAGTTAGTGCAGCGATTAAAAGTGTTTTTTTCATTTTGTTATTACCCTGGATGATTAATTAAAAACAATATAGCAAAGACCAAGCCAGTTTTTAAATTCTTAAAAATCAATGGGTTGTTTTTGTTGTGTTTGGTGGGGTGGTGGCTTTTTTAAAATATAAATCTAAAAAGCCACTTTTTAGTAATTTTGACTAAGTTACTTTTATGGCATTAAACCAAGCGGTTACGCGACTCGTGTTGACTAAATGCTGCAATATTTAAACTCACTTCTTTTACTAAGCGCACGATAGATTCAGTGCTCGCCCACGCGATATGTGGGGTAAGTAGTAAATTATCACCCGTATAATTAGCCAGAGGATTAGTAAGCTCAGCGGGCTCTTTGGTCAGCACATCAACGCCGGCACCGGCAATAATATTGGCTTTTAATGCTTCTACTAAGTCTGCTTCATTGATTATCCCGCCGCGTGCGGTATTAATAATTAGCGCAGTCGGTTTCATCATTTTTAATTCATTAAGTGTAATTAAGTCGCGTGTTTCATCATTAAGTGGGCAGTGAACGCTAATAATGTCTGCTGTTTTTATTGCTATTTCAAACGGGGTGCGTCCGTCGCGACACGCTGCGCCTTTGCGCTCTGCAATAATCACCTCAGCGCCAAACGCTTCAGCTACTTTAGATACTGCATTACCCAAAGTACCTCCGCCAATAATAGCCAATGTTTTACCTTGAATGTCATTAAAGCTGTAATCAAGTCGACAAAACATGTCACTTTTTTGCCATGCGCCTTGCTGGCAATCCGCTTGATAGCGGTGAGTATTACCTAATAAGTTAGTGATCAACGAAAAGGTATGCTGAACAACAGAAGGGGTTGAATAACCGGCAACATTGGTAACTGCAATGCCTAAGTCTTTCGCGGCATCTAAATCAACATTATTAGTGCCAGTTGCACTGACACAAATGAGTTTCAACGATTTTAATTGTGTCATAGTGTCACGATTAATCACTACTTTGTTAGTGATTAACACCTCGGCATTTTGGCTATGTGCCAACACTTGCTCTGGGCTAGTTAGCTGATGCACGGTAAGATCTCCAAGTGCTGAGATACCATCAAGTGAGGTGTTTGCCAGTGTGGCGTTATCAAGAATTGTTATGTTCACGATGTGTCCTAATAGTGTATGTGTAAAAAGAATGATAATCCCAGTACGCGAAGTGCTTGTGTTAAAAAGAGTATCATCTATTTGAATATTATTGGGTTTATCAGATTGCGTTTACATTAGCAGTTGTAGAGCTATATTTAAATGTGGTCTGCCCACTGAGGGTTAACTTGCATGTTATTATGGCCAACTGCCTTGCTAAGTTAACTTGAACAAAGTGCAATTAGTAAGGTCTATCCATTTGAATTAATAATTAATAGCTATAGTTTATACACATGAGGCAGTTAGTCTGACAATAATGCTCAGTACTAAACTATAACGCTATGAAAACTCAGTAAATCGAACTTTAGTATTGCTAGTTTCGTACTTTTGCTTGAGTTATAATCAAAATCAGACATAACGGGACGTTTTAGCGTGTCGTTTTTAACTTTGTAGATGCAGTAAATGATTGAATTAGAAGATAAGTACGCAGATATAAGACCTTACAATGACGATGAAGTTGCCGCCTCATTAACGCGATTAATTAACGATAATGCGTTTCTTGATGTGATAGCAAAGTACAATTTGCCACGCTTTATATCCGCAGTTGGGTTTTTAGCACGCGCTATAATAAAACATCAGTTGCGTAAAAAGTGGGGCAAAGTTAAAACAGTTGAAGATGTACAAAACGAAGTGGCGCATTATTTAAATAAATTAGTAAGGCGCACCACATCAAACGTTACTTTTTCAGGTTTAGAGGCATTAGACCCTAATCAAGCCTATCTTTTTGTTTCAAATCATAGAGACATTGTACTTGACCCTGCATTAGTTAATTGGGGCCTTTATCAGCATAAAATGAAAACAGTGAGAATTGCGATTGGTGATAACTTATTGCAAATTCCTTACATTACTGAGCTTATGCGTTTGAATAAAAGCTTTATTGTAAAACGCTCAGCTAAAGCTCCAAAAGAGATGTTAAAAGCGTTGACTCAGTTATCGGCTTATATTTATGACTCGCTTAGTAGTGGGCATTCTATTTGGATTGCTCAAAAAGAAGGTCGGGCTAAAGACGGTGTAGATCAAACCGATCCTGCATTGTTAAAAATGCTACAACTAAATGGACGTAAACAAAAGAAAGAGTTTGGTGAGTACATTAAAGAGCTAAAAGTGGTGCCGGTTGCAATATCTTACCAATATGAACCCTGTGCAATAGCGAAGGCAAAAGAGCTCTATCATAAACAACATCATGGTAAATATGTGAAATCGGCGGGTGAAGATATTGCTAGTATTGTTGAAGGCTTTAGTTCAGCCAAAGGGCATGTGCACTTATCGTTTGGCCAGCCTATTCAGTCAGATTGCGATAGTGCAGATGAGCTGGCAAAAACCATTGATAAGCAAATAATTGATTCGTTTTATTTACACCCAGGCAACTATATTGCAGGTGGTTGTACTGAAGCGGTTATAAATAAAAATGATGCAGCGCAATTTGCAGAGCGTTTAGCAAAAGTGCCAGAAGAATTAAGGCCTTTAGTACTAGCAATGTACGCTAAGCCCTACCATAGAAAAACACAAGTAGATGAACAAAGCTGTGAACATTAATTAACAGTTTAGGCGTAGATAAAAGCAGCAATTAATTTGCTGCTTTTTTTTTAAACAAAAATAGCGCTATACTCAAGCTATACTTTTTTATACTGGAGGGTTTGATGCAACAAATTGAAATATTTGATATTCCTAGCCCTTGTAAAGGTATTTGCTTGGTTAATAATCGGGGTTACTGCAAAGGATGTTATCGCAGTCGTGATGAGCGATTTTCGTGGAATTCGTTGACCAATGCGCAAAAAAAGAAAGTATTGAGCCTATGCCAACAACGCTATAAACGTTATTTACAGCAAAAAAAGAAAGCTGCGCAAGCCGCTTCGCCAGCACAACAGCAAGGCTTTGATTTTTAAAATTGTAGTTTGTACTTTGATCTGAGTTTAGCGACCGTGCCATTGTTGTGTAATTTCTTAAGTGTAGCCTCAAGCTGTTGAGCAATACTCGCATGACTGATATGTAAATAATGATAAAGCGGGTAGGTAGCAACCACTTGTTTTTCATAACAGCCTAAAGCGGGAGGAATGGTTTTATTGGCCATCGCAAAATCAATCAGTAATGCAGCTTCTACTTTTTGCTGGATCAGTAAATTTAATTGAGTGGTATTATTTTTTACCTCAATAACCTTGCCTTGAAAATCAATACTGTCTAAATATCGCTGTTGGACAGGGTAGCTGGCTATAATGGCAACGCTATCCATTGTTTTAGTAGAGCTGGGTTCACAGTGCTTATAAAGCTCAAGATTAAATTTGAATAACGGATAGTTAACCCGAATTAAGTTTTTGTATGCACTTTCAATACTAATATCACGAGCAAGCTGCCCATCTAACATGCCACTGTTTGCTGCAAATAATGCATTTTGACGATTAAAATCGATAATATTTAATTTAAAGCCCATATCTGTATACGCTAATTGTAATAGCTCAATAGTATAATTTGCTTGCTGGGTGTTCTGCGGGCGATTAAATGTATAGCTGTAACTATGGCCAAATGACGAATTACTAAAAATTAAACCTATTAATACAAGTAACCCTTTACAGTATTTAAACACGTCAGCAGTTCCTGTCTATTGGGGCAAATGGATAGGCGAGTATAATAACAAATTGGCTGTCTTTTGCCCAGTTTCTAGTCATAATCTAGCAGAGCCTATCATTAACAATTATTGATACCCTTAGATTATTTAAAGTAGATTCTTTTTATTCATTATAGAGTTAGTTTATTATAAGTTTAAACGTATAATCAGAGTTTTATCAGGCCAGTAAAGGAGGGAATATGAGTTATAACCTGTGTGATTTACCACGAGAGCAAAAATATCAGATTCAGCTAGATTACGAAGCTTCATTTTGGGCATATCAAATTAAGCGTGGCAAGAAAACGCGTGAGCAAGTTTATGATACCCTGCACAGTCGCCCAGTTGCAGAGCAAGGTTTTTTAAAGCAAAAGTTTGAGCAATATTTGGCACTTATGCTTAGTTAGGGTCTGCTTGCTATGATTGTTATTAAACAATTAGAATCAGTGAAAGCGCCTTTAATAAATAAGTTTTATACCTTATATAAAGTCCGCGGTCGCGCCAATAAACAAGACCAATTGTGGGTTGCTTACGATAACCACACTATTATTGCTGCGTGCCGCTTGCAGCACAAACCGACTTTTTTATTTTTATCGACAGTTTTTGTGGCTCCTGCATATCGTTCCACTGGTGTGGCAACAATGCTGCTAAGCACTCTTTTAAGTCAGCAAGCCGACGCTGTTTACACCTTCGCTTACCAACACATTACTGATTTTTATCAGGCACTTGGTTTTAACCAGGTGTTAACATATACTCCTGCATTATTAACGCTATTTGATGCATATAAGCACCGAAATATTATCGCATTGAAATATCAGCAACCCTAAATCAGTAATAGGAAACACATGGGCATCAGTATTAATAGGTTTATCACAGCCATGTTTGTGCTATTTATGCTCATTAGCGTTGCTGCAACAGCACAAGTAAAACGGCTATCACCAAGCGAAGGGTTATCTCAAAGTTACGTTAATACTATGCTTATCGATAATAATGGCTATTTATGGCTCTCTACCGAAGGAGGGTTAAATCGCTACGACGGCTATCAGGTTATTCCAATTAATGGCCCAAATGGTGAGTTAGAAGAAGCCATTATTGATCGCATATACCAAGATCCAGAAGGGCAAATTTGGATTGCTTCCTTATTAGCAGGGCTTTTTAGGTATGACCCGCAAACAGATACCTATCAGCAGTATTTAAAAAAACCAGTTACAGAAGAGCAAATTCTTCAGCAGTCTGTTTTTACCATGTTAGCCACAGATGATAAATCCTTGTGGGTTGGTCAAGGCAGAGTGTTTGCAAAACTTGATATAGCCAGTGGCTCTATTACTCCTTTATTTAAGCTGCCTGAGCAATTTGAAAATGCGTTTGTACGTACCTTGTTTCATTACAATGGCTATATCTTTATTGGCAGTACAGATGGTGCTTATGTATTTAATATTGCAACGCAACAAGTACGCCCCCTAGAGCATTTAAGCGAAACCGATGTACACATCTATCAAAACAATGTGAAGTCATTTGCACTGGGTGATAGTAATCAGTTATTGGTTGGAGCTGTTAAAGGCTTATATGCTGTTGATATTAGTAATATAGAGACATTGTTTAATAATAGTGAGCAGGCATTTACAAGTGAAAAGCTACTGGCTGACTTGAATGTTTGGGATATTGATAATCAGCAAGGGATTGTTGATTTAGCAACCGATAAAGGCCTGCTTAGTTTTAATTTAACTACCAAAATAGTGGTTAAAAATAAACGCATTCAACAAAGTAAATACACGCTTGCCGATACCAGTATTATTGATATGGTAAAAGATAAATCAGGTGGTATGTGGCTTGCGACTAAAACTGATGGTGCTTTTTATTTATCGGGTGACAACTATAAATTTTATAATGTAGAGGGCAGTGCTTTAGGAGGGGATGGATTTTCACATCACTCAGTCTGGGCAATTAAACAATTTCAAGATAAGTTATGGCTAGGTACTCATAATGGTTTAACGGCTGTTGATATAAAAAATAACACCTCAAGGGTGTATTTAAAAGATTATAAAGTTGATTTACTAACCACAGAATTTACCGTTTTCAAAATTATGCCTTATAAAAATAAACTCTGGTTACACTCAAACCGAGGACTGTTTATTTTTGACCCGCAAACCCAGCAGCTTACCCAACCTAAAACTGCCAGCCCCAAAAACCAAATATTCATAAACGATTGGATGCATGGTATTACCTTGCTAGAAAATGGTGATTTATATTTTGTTCACCCTGATCATGGCATGTTTAAATATAATGTTGATAGCCAGGTGCTAACTCCATTAAAGGGCGAGTTTTCTCAATTTGACCCGTTTTTAGCCTATGGCTTTTTACCGCCATTACCCTCAAAGCCGCAGAGGCCGTTATTTTTTAGCGGTGGAGTGTTATACCAATTTAACCCGGATGAGCGCAGTTTAAACACCCTTTATAAAGTACCTAAACACCATGACAATGTTGCAGTGAGCATTCTTTCGTATGTTGAAGATAGGCAAGAGATTCTGTGGCTTTCTTTATCTAACTTTGGTTTGATTGGAATTGATGCCAATAGCTATGAATTAGTGCATACCATTGATTTAGATAAAAATAAATTAGGCACACTATTATACGATATGGTGCTTGATGAAGAGGGAATGATTTGGATGAGTAGTCATAAAGGAATATGGCGATTAAACCCGAGCACCATCCATTTTCAGCAATTTACTACATCAGATGGAGTGCTTTCTGCTGAATTTAATAGTGGTGCTATGGCCAAATTAAATGACGGACGAATTGCCTATGGTAGCCTTAAAGGCTTTACTTACTTTGACCCTAAAGAGAATAAAAATAGCCAAGGTTTGTTAGATCACGTCAACATAACTCGCATTAACTTAATGTCTCGAGACTTGTCGCTTAACTTACAACAGCCATTAAAAAATATTACTTTAAATCATGATGATATAGGGCTTGAAATTGCATTTTCAGCGATGTCATTTAGCTTTCAAGAACGTATTATTTACGAATATCAGCTCGACAAAGGTAAAAAAAGTTATACCCGTAATAATCGCGTGGTGTTTCCTAAATTAAACCCCGGTAGCTATCAGTTAAAAGTCTGGGCAAAGGATCCGTTGACGGGTGACTATACCCCGCCAGCAACGTTAAATATTAAAGTGAAATACCCATTATGGCGCGCCCCTTACTTTTTAGCACTTTATGCTGTTTTGTTATTCACAATAGTGACAGCTTGGGTAATGAGACGTAATAAAATACAGCGTATTTTATTAGCCGCACACAAAGAAAGCCAAGATAGCGAGGCCCGTTTAAAGCTGGCGCTAGAGGGAAGTGAGTCGGGTGTTTGGGATTGGCAAGCGAGTCAGTTAAATATTTATCAGCCTAGATTGGTCAACGAGTTAGGTTATGAAGACGACTCAGTCAGTTTAGATGACTACTTAGATAAAGTTCATCCACAAGAGCGTGCCATTTTTAGGTTGGAGTGGTTAGAATTTTTATCAACCGACAAAGGATACTTTAACTGTACTTACCGACTACGTCATGCCAAAGGTCATTGGCGCTGGTACAAAGACTTTGGCAAAGTGGTTGAATGGGATGAAACAACACCGCAAAAAGTAGCGGGTACGTATACTAATATGACACGCGAAATGGTGTTTGAAGAACACGCTCGATTATTTACCGCCGCGTTTGAACAAACCCGAGATTGGGTATTTATTTTAGATAAAAACTTTAACATACGTGCTTCAAATAAGTCGCTGCAAACGGCTTTTGCTGTATCGGCAGAGCCTCGTTCAACTCGCTCGCTTAATTTAGGTTTGACTCGCAGTAGCTATTTTGACTATTTACGCATTATGCAAAAGCTTGAAGTAGGCGAGCACTTCTCATGTGAAGACACTGTGGTACTGGCTAATAAAGAGCAGCGTCATGTGTTAGTTAAAATAAGCGCTGTAGCGGATGAAAGTAAAAGGTTGAGTAGCTATGTGGTTATTTTAACGGATATTCATGCGCAGAAATCAGCTGAGAACGAGCTGCATCTATTAACTAATTACGATTCATTAACGGGCTTGCCAAATAGAACCTTGTTTAATGACCGAGCTGTGCATGCCATAGATCAAGCGCGTCGTCATAACAGCAAAGTCGCTCTATTACATGTAAATATAAAACGCTTTAAATACTTTAATGACTCATTTGGTACAGAAAACGCCGATGAAATCATTAAGCTGGTGGCAAACCGCTTAAAAACAGCATTACGCCCCTGTGATAGCATAGCGCGTTTAGGTGGTGATGAATTTGTTATTTTAGTTGAAGACATTCAGCAAATAGAAGAAGTATTACTTATATGCACCAAGCTTATGGATTGCGTGAGTATAGACATTGCTATGAATAGCCAAAATGTAAATGTGCACCTTAGTATTGGTGTGGCGCTTTTCCCTGATGACGCTGCGCATTACAAGGCGCTGTTAAAAGCATCAAATGTGGCGCTCTATTATGCTAAAGATGGTTTAGAAGGGTGTTACAAGTTCTATAAACAAGAAATGAATCAAAGAGTTGAAAGGGCCCTGCATTTAGAGTCGCAATTGATCAAAGCGTATCACGAGCACGAGTTTTGTAATTATTATCAACCTATAATTAGTACATCTACACAAAAAACTGAGGGCTTTGAGGTATTACTACGTTGGCCTGAGAATCAACTAGCCAGTACTCAAGAGTTTGCAAATGTGGCTGAAAATATTGGTTTAATTACCAAAATTATGCTGCAAACATTTAAAAGAGCACTTGTACAGTTGGTGCGTTGGCGCAAGGTGAATCCCGATTTATATTTATCAATTAATTTATCGGCACTTGATTTTGAGTTTGCTGAGCTTATACCTGAAATTCGCCAAGCACTAAATAATGCAGCGCTGCCGCCCGAAGCTATTGTGTTTGAAATAACAGAGTCTATTTTAATGCGAGACTCAGACTATGCACTTAAAAATATGGATGCACTAAAGCAGCTCGGATGTAAGCTATACATGGATGACTTTGGGACAGGTTATGCTTCATTAACGTATTTAAAACGTTTCCCCATCGATGTATTAAAAATTGATCGGAGCTTTGTGCAAGATATTGGTATTGATTCGGATAATGAAGCGATTATTCAATCCACTCTGACTTTAGCCAGCAGTTTAGGTAAAGAGTGTATTGCTGAGGGGGTTGAAAGCGCACATCAACTGGCCTTCTTAAAAGCTCAAGGTTGCAGCTACTTCCAAGGTTACTTATTTAGTAAAGCGGTGCCTAAAGAGCAAGTACTTGAGCTCATTGAGCGCGATTGGCACCCTGTATTCTCACAAGCTTAAAGCGCCGTTTATTACATTGTTTTATTAAGGGCGCTTACCACAATGGCGACAAAACAAGTGTGAGCTGCGTTTATTAAGCTCCGCTTTTATCGCTTTATTAGCCTCTAACTTACTTAATCCAAGTTTGTAGCGAAGATCTTCAAGGTGATGTAATTGCTCGTCGGAGAGTTTTCCATCGGTTATTTGCTCATGGGTGGCATCTTCAAATAACTGACGACGTTTACGAACCTGCTCTGAAAAGCTCGATGCTAATAAACCAGTGGGTATAGCCACCATGCCCATGCTTACTAGAGTGATGACACCACCAAACAGCTTACCAATAGGTGTTATTGGCACAACATCACCATAGCCTACAGTCGTAAGTGTTGCCATTGCCCACCACATTGCGGCCGGAATTGAGCCAAACTTGTCTGGTTGAATGTCATGTTCTAATAAATAAATACCGCATGAAGCTAAAATAAGTACTACTGCCATAATAAAAAATGCAGCCAACAATGAACTTGATTCATCAATAAATGCCTGTAATAACAGCTGCATTGCCCGTGAATAACGAGTGAGCTTAAATACTCTTAATAAACGTAGTACGCGTAAAAAACGTAAGTCTAAAGCAAAGAAAAACATTAATAGACTTGGCAAAATGGCGATTAAATCGATGATAGCCAATGGTGATAAAATATAGCGGATCCGCTTTTGTGTATTGGAGCAATCCATAGAGGCGTATTTTACTCTATCTACACAGGTCCAAGCACGTATTAGGTATTCAGCACTAAATATGGCAACCGATACCAGCTCTAACATTAAAAATTCGTTGTAGTACGTAGTGGCAATGCTATGCACTGATTCGAGTACGATGGCCACCACATTTATCATAATAATAGTGATTAGTAGGGCATCTAAAAAGTGACCGGCCCGTTGGTACTTACCTGAAGACTCAAATACTTGGTTGATGGTTTGTCTAAGTTTCTGCATAATAATTATTATAATGTGAGTAACATATTGATACTGCCTTCTTCAAAATCACGACTAATTTTAAATCCGAGTTTACGAGCCAGCTCAATCATGCCAGTGTTTTCAGGTAGGGTGATCCCCTCAACGGTTTTTACCCCTTGGCGCTTACAATGAGAAATTGCTGCATTCATTAAAATACGTCCTAATCCAAGCCCTTGGCAATCAGAACGCACTACAATAGCAAACTCTGCTTGTAAGTTATCTGGGTCCATAATCACTCGTGAAACCCCTAGGGTGTGCTGTTGCTCGTCTTGTGTTTGGGTAACAATAAACGCCATTTCGCGGTCGTAATCAATTTGCGTCATTTTCGCGAGTTGATCGTGGTTAAATTGTGGTAACTCACCAAAAAAGCGTTTATACCTATCTTCTTTAGTTAATGACTGGTCAAACGCTTGATGTGCTTGCTCATCTTCAGGTTTGATTGGTCTGAGCGTTGCTAAGGTATTATTTTTTAAAGTGACTTGTTCAACTAGTTCAATAGGGTAAGGACGAATAGATAAACGTTTTCGATGTGCTTGAGCCTGATACTGATTCAAATTCATGGTGGCATCAAGTACTAAAAACTGGCCATTACTAGCTAGAATAGGATTTAGCTCTAACGAGGTGATATCCGGTTGATCTACGACCAATTGAGAAATTCGAGTAAGTAGTGAACACAAGCGATATTTATCTACTTTTTCTGGCAGAACACGATCTTTAAGTACTCCTTTATCATGGGCGGCGGCAATTAAATATTTAGCTAGGTTCATATTCAGTGGTGGCAAAGCGACTGCGGCTTGTGCATATTCAAGCCCTGTACCGGCTTCACCTAATAAAATAACCGGCCCAAAATTAGGCTCTGTTTTAATGGCTATACGCAGCTCGTTAGCTCCCGCTCGAGGTGCCATTTTTTGTAATGAAAAACCATCAATTATGGCATCAGGGTAGGTGTTCTTTATTCTTAACAGCATGGCAAATGCGGTTTGCTCTACCTCTTGCGCATCATTGAGGTTTAGTACGACACCGCCGACTTCAGACTTAGAGGGAATACTGGGGCTAATCAATTTCAATGCCACTGGAAAGCCCAGCTCTATTGCTTGCTCTTTGGCTTCGGTTGGAGTGTAGGCAACTTCAGTTTGAATACAATCAATGCCGTAACTACTTAAAATATGACTTGCTTGATGGGTTGATAAGTAATGTTGTTCATCATTTAAAAACTCTTTTATAGTCGCTTTCGCTGCTGCTTTATTAATAGTGGCATCGTCAGTATTTGATTCTGGCGTTTGAGTTAAATGCTTTTGGTTACGACGGTAGCTTACTAAGTGCATAAAGGCGCCTACCGCCCCTTCTGGGGTACGATAGGTAGGGATGGCGTTATTAGCGCAGATGCGTCTTGCAGCAAAAGCAGCATCTTCTCCCATAAAATTAGTAATTACATAAGGGCGTGCCATTTTCGGTAATTTATTTAGTGCCTCAACAATAACCTGAGCGTAATTTTCACTTGGGGCCAAAGCTGATGGAGTGTGGATGATCAGTAAGTTTTTAACTTCTTTAGCATTTAGTAATATTTCTAACGCATGCTTATAACGCACTGGCGCAGAATCGCCAAATATATCGACCGGATTAGCTGCGGTGTCTGAATGCGGGATCACTTTATTAAGTGCTTCGCGAGTTTCATCACTGAGCTGAGCAAGTTTTCCTGAGCTTTGAATGAGTTCATCAACGGCCATCACTCCAGGGCCGCCACCATTGGTTAATATGGTAAGTTGCTCTACTTGCAGTAACTTAGGATGCATGGCCAAGGTTTGGGTGGCGGCAAAGAGCTCACGTAAGTCGTTTACTCTTAGCATACCCGCACGTTGAAACATGGCATCATATACCGCATCTGAGCTTTGTTTTCCGCCGGTGTGTATTTCAGCGGCGAGAGCCCCTGCGCTGGTTCTGCCAGTTTTAATAGCAATAACAGGTTTAGAAAATGCGGCTGCTCGAGCGGCAGAAATAAAGCTGCGGATATCATCAATATTATCGATGTACAGTAAGATGGCTTTGGTTTTAGCATCACGACCTAAAAAGTCGAGTATTTCGTCAAACTCAATATCTAAACAATCCCCCATAGATACAAAGTATGAAAAGCCAATTTCTTTATTTTTTGCCCAATCAAGAATAGTTGAGCAAACTGCTGCAGATTGCGATACAAAAGCCAGTTTACCTGGCGTGGCAACAGTATGAGAAAAGCTTGCATTTAAGCCTATATGCGGAATAAGTAACCCTAAGCAATTTGAGCCAAGCAGGGTGACTTTATGCTTAGCTGCGCTCTCTTTGAGTGCCTTTTTTTGAACTGTGGTTAAGCCATCCGCAATAATAATGGCACTATGACAGCCAAGCGTACCTAGCTGCTCAATAATTTTCATTAAGGTGTTTTTATTGGTACAGATAACGGCTAAATCAGGCACTTTAGGTAAGGCTTCAATACTGGGGTAAGCCAATACGCCGTGTACCGCTGTATGATTTGGGGTAACGGGCATAATAGGCCCTTTAAAGCCACCTTGCAGTAAGTTACGCATTACCACATTACCCGCGCGAGTGGCGGTGTTTGATGCCCCAATAACAGCGACAGAGCTTGGGTTAAAAAACTGGTTAATACGTTTTAGACTCATTGCGTTTCCTTGGCTGATTAAGTTTTGCGTTCTGTACTGTCTCAATGTAACCTGTTTATTGTGTTTTTTCGAGCGTGAGCATGCTTATTATTGATATTAGGGTCTGTTGACCTTTCAAGGTTAAACTTGCAGCAGTCTGTTTGGTATTTAGGCAAGGCAGAGCCTATGTGGTGTGGTTATTCCCCATAAATAGGCGATAACGCAGCATCAATGCCAAACAGGCGCTGCCCGGAGGGTTCTGCCTAGGGACGATTTACTCTTTGTGGCCTACTTGCTTGTAGGTAATGGGGGTTATCATGCCGGCGAAGCTTTGTT
>NZ_PNDH01000036.1:0-51594 GCF_005887175.1 Pseudoalteromonas sp. S1612
TTGTGGGGTGGTTCTTTCCCATAAATAGGCGATAATGCAGCATCAATGCCAAACAGGCGCTGCCCGAAGGGTTCTGCCTAAGGGCGATTTACTCTTTGTTGCTCGGTTTTTACTTAGCCCACTAGGTTACAAACCTCGCGCCGCGATTAAATAGCCCCTAGTTTGAACGAATCTTAATCCGTAAAGGTCAACAGACCCTAGTTTAATCAGCTGTTATTTAACTAAACGCCACCTCCATGAAGTGGCGTTTAATATAGATGTAGCGTCATGAAAAGGCCTTTAATTTAAACTTTAAACAATCGTACTTATTTTATTTCTGCCTTCCGTTTTTGCCCGGTATAAAGCCGTGTCTGCGGCATATAACAGCGCCTCGTAGGTGCGGTACTGGTTATTATTTTCACAGGCAATTCCTTGGCTTACCGTAATTTTAACCTCTGGCGGCAAACCTAAGTCGGTAAAGCTCATTTGTGCAATTTGTTGTTGTATATGGTTGGCCACAACGGTGGCGGTTTTTATATCGCAACGGGGTAAAATAATTGCAAACTCTTCACCGCCATACCTAGCAGCTAAACACTCTCTAGATGGAATGCACTGTAATAGCATTTTTGCTATTTTCTGTAAGCATTTATCGCCTTTAATATGCCCATAGGTATCGTTGAATTTTTTAAAGTGGTCAACATCAATTAATATACTGGTTAAAGGTTGTTGGCTTTGAATACTCTCTTGCCAGTACTTTTTTAACGACTCATCTAAAGCTAAACGGTTAGCAAGCCCAGTTAAATGATCGGTTGAGGCCTGTATTTTTAAACGATTATACATGGCTTTATGAGTACTAAGATCGTGAAGTATGCACACGTACAACTTTTGCGCCGATGCGAGACTTTTTGGCATGCTTGATATTGATAAGTCAGCTTCAATCACATCGCCATTGGCTTTGTTTATAGCAACTTCATTTGGGCCAATGGTAAGGGGAGTGTCCTTAATACCAATCCAATTTAATAAGGTCTGTTTATATTTATCAAGGTCTGAACCGTGTAAAAACGACAGTAAATTTTCGCCTATCAGCGACTGCTGAGAGTAACCAAGTAATTGAGCAGCCTTTGGGTTGGCAAATTCAAAACCACCCTGTTCATTAAGGACAAAAATACCTTCGGCGGTGCCATTAAATAATTCTATTAATGCATCAAATTGAGTATGAGAAAAAGAGGATGATAAAGCGCTATCGAAGGGCAATGCCTTATCGTTATCAGTTGCTGCAGTCTCTTTATTGTTAATTTGTTTCGACACGTTTTAGCCTTAGCATGGTACAGACGTTTTTGATGTCTACAAATTTACTTAAAAAAGTGCAATTAAACCTTTCGGTAATCTTCTGATTTTAACTGTTTGATTCTTAATGTCTTTTTTGTGTTTGTGGTTTGGTTTTATTTGCGGTTTAAATAGCAGTTAGTGTGTTAAAATTTATTGTTAATTAAAATATTCATTTAAATTTGTTGTTGGTTATACAACATTTAAAACTAATTAGTAATAATATGAACAACTTTTAAAGTTATGTATGTTTGAACTTTCTAAATAAAAGACGCTCATTTAGTTCACAGCTAAATGAGCGTTTTGAGTTCTAAATATTAACGAGGTTCATTTCTAACTTGTGGATCTGCGCTAATGTATTTTTGGATTGTTGGGATTGCAACAATAAACTGCAAGCATAAATCACCTGCATTTTTATTTGAATCAACAACCACTATAGATTGACCACCGTTGATTATTTTAAAACTAAAATCTTCTACTATTGGCCCACTCAGCTCTGCGCCAACAAAATAAAAACCACGCTTAAGCGTTTCTTCATCTAAAGTATAGACACCATGAGTGTTTGGAACTGTTACCTCTCCACCACCTGATACCTCATGACCATTTTCTGTGTATTTGAATACAGCCTCGTCGTTCTCATTAATTGTTACGTTAACACTAAATTTTATAAGTTGATTGTTATCTACTGTAGTCATTGTTTACATCTCTTTTTTAATAAGTAGTAGGATACTACTGAATATATTTTTAGTTTATAAGTCGAAATTATTGATACCAAATTCTTTAAGTATCTTTATTTTTTCGGGAGCTTCAGACAAGCGATCTAAGCAACTATATGCCTGTAATAGGGGAAAAAGAATATCAATATCATTTGTTTTTTTAGCTATATTTAAGATTGATTTTAGAGCCTTGTGGCAAAATAATTTTCGCTTCTCATTATTCTCTTTAGATGCTGCTAATTTTGCTTGCGCCAAATATATGCTGGCTATATGAATGCTATTATTAATGCCTGAGTTTTCTTCAATTCCTAGTGAAGTTGTATATCTGTTTAACTCATCCATGAATTTCTCTGCCAAGGTCGATTGTTTGACTTTGACAAAGTAGCGAATCAAATTGACATAGATACCCGTGATATTACGATTTTTCTCTGATGTATGTAAGAAGTTTATAATGCTTTCAATTAAAGAAATATTAGCGAGCTCAGCGTAAATTAAGGTTTGGTTAGTTAAAAACTGAAAATATTTTTCTTGGAATTTCTTATTTTTTGGATCCTGTTTTAATGCTTTTTTTTCAGCCTCTAATGCTTTTATTGTATGCAAAAAAGCTGGCTGTTTATCTGGCAGGTAACTTAGTAGATTGGCTTGATGGGAGTGCGTATAGGCCAGCATCTCTAATAAGTTTGCATCATTAGGATATAATGAGGTTAAAGTATTTAAAACTTTTTCTGCTTGTTCATAAAAATTTAGCGCATTTCTGTAGTTACCTAAGTGTACTTCTGTGCTAGCAATCCAGCTAAGAGTATCAGCTCTATCAATTAATAAGTTTTTATCGTTTGGAATTAAATTAAGCGCTTCATTTTTAAGGGCGAGCGACTTTGTAAAGCGTTGTTTCGCGGCAGTGTAGTTAAATTGCTTTAAATACAAAGAGCCCAGCGAATTATGCGAATACGATAGCTCCATAATCGAGTTAAAATCATTCGGTGCTAATGAATACATTTTCTCGCTGTAGGCATGATATTTTTTAAATAATGGCTCAGTAGCAGCGTAATTACTTTTATCATAATGAAGCTGACCGAGCCAAAAGGCATTAGCACCGGCGAGTGTGAGAAGCTCTAAGTTGTTTGGCTGAATTTTTAATAATGCCTCAAGGCGAATGCGGGCGTTTTCAAAGGCAGTGAAGGCCTCAATGGTTTTACCGCGGGAATAAGCCACTTCCCCCATGGCTTCCAGAGTTTGTGCGTACTGAAAGCGACTTTTAAACTCGGCTTGTTGACTGCTAAAGTTAAATAGCGAGCTTGGCTCCTCGACTTGATTGGTAAAATACTCAAGTGCTTTATTACTAATGCCATCAAGTAGGTCCATACGCTTAACGCTGCGTAATTTGTCGGCAAAATCACCAACCATAAACCCTAGTAAGCTTTCGGCCTCTTGGCGTTTTTGCTGTGCAAGTTGCTGCGCTTGAAAGCTGGTAATACTCATAAATAGGGCAACACAGGTAAGTAAACAAAGCAGAGCAACCGTGCCGCGTTTTATGGTTGTTTTTGTTTTACTGTGTTTAAGAGAGCTGGTTATAAGGGCGCGTTCGTCATCGTCTAGTTCGAATATGTTGTCGTTTAATAAGGTAACGGCTTCTTGCAGCGGTTTACCCGGTGCTAACAAGTAGGCGTTACTTTTTTGCTCATTAAGCCATTGTTGCGTGTGGTGGTGTAAGCGGCTTTTTATAGCAAGGGCATCTTTATGGTCATTAATCCACTGTTTGGCACGTGGCCATTGGCGTAATAATGCCTCGTGAGCAAGGCTAAAGTAAGCTTCTTGGTTTTGTAAATGCGATACAAATAAGCGGCTATCGACCATGGCTTGAACCAGCTCTTTTTGGCTGGTGTTGGTTAACGCTTGCAAGCGGGCTGCGCGGCTCGTAATGGTTTTACCATCTGGGTTTAGCGTGATTAATTGCGATAACACGCTTTTTAGTTGCTGTTGTTGCGCTTTAGAAAGCCCTATAAATACCTCTTCGGCTTTTTTACCAATGGCACCCTCAATACCGCCGAGTTTTTCATACACACTGTGTAACAACTCATTAGTATCACTGCGCTGTAAATACAGCTCTTGCAGTGTGTATTGCAGCATGGGCAGTGCATCTGGATTATTGGCGGTATCGGCGCAAAGTATTTCATCCAGCGGGGTTTTGGTGTGTGGGTCTTGTGAAAACGTTAAATTAGCGGTTAACGCTGGCAAGCGAATAATTTGTTGTAGTTCATGGCGATTTGGCGGGGTTAAATCGTAATGCGCGCCATGAGCCTTGCCCACCATAAGACTTGGTTGCTCAACCACTAAAGGGTAAAAATCGTTACGACAGGCACTAAATACAATCACCGCTTTAGAGGTCGCTAAACGCTCAATAACAGATAAAAAATGACTTCGGGTGTCGTTACTAAATAGCGGTGAGGAAAGTAGCACTTCTAAGCGGTCTATAAACAAAAACAATTGCGGCGTTTTTGCTGCTGTTTGGGTATTTGCAATTGTATTTTTTAAGCAACTAATAACATTGTCTATGTCATGTTCTAGTTGCTGTGCCAGCGTTTGTGCGCTTAGCCCTGTAAATACTGGAATGTCGTTAATATCCCAATCTAGCATGGCTGAGGCGAGATCTAAATACAGCCTATTTTGAGCTACATCTGCAAAGTCGAGTTGGGTGTACGACATTACTCTAATGCCGTTATAGCCTCGCTCGTCGAGTAGCTTTGGCAGTATACCCGCATTAACTAATGATGATTTACCTGTGCCACTAGGGCCAAGAATTAAACAAAATGCGCGCTGCAATGTTACTTGGTTTGATACGATCTCTAATAACGTGCTGATGGCCTTATTACGACCAAAAAATAAGTGGGTATCGGTTGGGTTATATGCACTCAAACCTAAAAAAGGGGAGCCGCCTTGCCATGTGTTAACTTGGTTGGGGAGGTCATCAGCTAATGGAAACTCAACCGATGCAATAACCCTATAACCACGTTTACGTATGGTTTCTATGTATTGCGGGGCGCTTGCTTTATCACCCAGAGCTTTTCGAAGTTGAGTGATAGTTTTATGCAGAGGGTTATCGCCGGTTTCTGTGTTTGCCCAGCAGTGAGTTAATAACGCGTCGCTACTCACAATCTCTGCTTGATTTTGACACAAGTATACCAGTACATCCATGGCTTTAGGTTCTAGCTGTTTTTGTTCCTCAGCGCGTTGAATGGTGTTACTGGCAGGGGTTATTTGCCATTCACCTAAATAAAAGGGAGGTTGATGCATAATAGGCTCATTTTTATAGTTATAAGTGCACTTAGTTTTTGCTTTAGTTATATTAGTAGTACTAGTTATTTTTATTAAGTGTAACAATGCGCTGTGGAAACGGAATTTCTATATTGGCATCGTTAATTGCTTTATATACGCCGCCATTAATAGCGAGCTTAGTTTCAATAATTTTAGTGGTAGGAACCCAGTATCGATAGCTAATAGTAACGCCGCTATCAGCAAAGCGCTCTATGCCAATTTGTGCATTGGGTTGTTTAGCAACCAGTTCGTGATTAGCTAATACGTTTTCGATAAGGTTGATCGCAGTATCACTAGAGGCGCTGTAGGCTATGTCTATTTCACCTTTTACTAAAGAGTAGTTAAATGAGTTATGTAGGATTTCGCCAACGATATGCTTATTGGGAATGGTTATTTCTACTTTTTCTTCATTAATTAACACGGTGTGGCCCAGTTCAATTACTTTTACTTGGCCACTAACCCCTTTTACTTCTATGGTATCGCCTACCACAAATGGCCGCGTGGCAATAATAGCAAGTCCCGCGCCATAATTAGAAAGCATGCCTTGTAATGCTAAGCCAGCACCTAAAGAAGCGGCACCTATTGCAGCAACAAACGGGGTAACACTAATACCAATTTTACCCAACGCAATTATGATCACCATAATGATCAGCAGTACTTTAACTACATTACTAACAAAGTTAGTTAAGGTGATATCAACGTTATGTCGAGTCATCAAATTGGCAACTACTTCGGCAAGCTTTTTCGCCACCCAAAGACCAATCAGTAGAATAAAAATAGCACCGACTATTTGCATGCTATAGGTGACTAAATACTCGGTAAGTAGGGCGTAGTACTTTTCAAATTGCTGAATTTCGGAACTGATCATGGTGAGCTCTAGTTTTAGTTATATTGGTATCAACTTACTATAACAAAGTGCTCACTAAAATTGGATATAATAGTGGTACTATCACAGCAGTTAATAGCGCACTCAATGCCATAGCCACCGATGAAAACGCCCCTATTTTTGGATGTTCGGCAATTGCAGCCGCTGTACCTATAGCGTGACAGGCCGTTCCCATTGCAATGCCTTGTGCCTCAAAGTTAAATATTTTAATTAATTTTAGTAACAAAAAGCCAAACAAAGCCCCAAGCAAACCAATAAAAATAACCATAGCAGCGGCTAGCGAGCTGATCCCCCCAAGTGAGTCGGTGACAAGTAATGCAATAGGTGTAGTAACGCTAAGTGCCGCAACTGAAGCGCTGAGCTGCGATGGGACAGCAAATAAAACACTTAATACAAAAGCCACCAGTGTGGCGTTAATAATGCCAATACTGCAGGTGACTAAAATGAGTAAAAAGTTTTTTCGAATATGCATAAACTGCTGATACAAGGGGAGGGCTAACGCGACTATGGCCGGCTCTAATAACCACGTTAACAACCGACTATGCGAAGCAAATTGTGAATAGGGTAATTTAAGGTTAACGAGTAATAAGGCAATAATGCCGATACTTAAAAATACGGGGTTCGTGAGGGATTTTAAAATGCTGTGACTTACTCTCATATTGAGCATTTTAAGTCCAAAAAAAAGAGTAATTATAAAAGGGATGGTCAACCACCAAAGGCTTGGCGTTATTGCACTGATTTGCTCATTCATTGTTTTCAGTGCCCTTAAAGTGGCCAACCACACTGGCTACTAAAATTAAGCTACTCAAGGGCACTATAATCATCACGGTGGTTAAAAATGGCCAATGTGTTTTTATAAGTCCCAAGTGTTCAATAAAACCAACGCCTGCAGGAATAAAGAAAATAGGCATTACATTTAAAATAGGCGAGGCACACGGGGTAAGTTGCTGCTCTTTAACAATGCCTGATAAAAGTAAAACCAGTAAAATAACCATTGCTAATAGTGGCGCAGGAAAACTGGCATCAATAAAGTGCATAATAAGTTTACCTGCTGCTAAGCAAAGCAAAATGATAGCGCTACTTAAAAAGTATTTCATGGCGATGACTCAATACAATAGAGGGTTATCACTTTAACAAATAACGCTGTTTTGTGCATTGTGCCTTAGTATTACCAGCGTTTGGCGTTTGAAAACTCAATACCAGTTTTACCTTTTGCTTTAGCAATGGCTTTTTTAGTATTGGGGTTGCTTAATAAGCGAATTTGGCTCCATGTTTCTTTAGCGAGTATTTTTCGAGCTTGGGCTTTATAGCTTTGTTGAGTTACTCGTTTTATTGCCGCCAATGTGTCAGGTGAACGCGCTTGTAATGTTTCAAGCATTTCTTTAGTTGCTTTATCGGTATCGTCGGTTGTTTTTGTTACTAAACCGAGTTCAAAAGCATGTTGAGCACTAATGGGGTCAGCATGACTTGCTAGCCAAAGTGCTTGGTCGCGTTTAACTAAGCCTGCAAGCATAACATTAGCGCCCATGTCTGGGCATAACCCCCAGCGCGCTTCCATAATGGCGAGTTTGGCATCGTGATGAACAATTCGGTAATCAGCTCCAAGGGCTATTTGCAGGCCACCACCAAGACAGTTTCCGTTAATTTTAGCAATTACAGGCACGCTCAATGACTGCCAGCCCAGTACGACTTTTTGCGCTAGGTTTTGATTACCAGGAAGCCATTTGAATAGGAGCTTTATGATATTGAATGGCGAGGCCATAACCGCGTTAATATCGAGCCCTGCACAAAAGTGTTCGCCCTCACCGGTTAATACAACCGCACGAATACTGGCGTCTTTTTTTATATTTTTAATCACCTTGTTAAGCTCAACAAACATAGCAAAGCTTAAGGCATTTTGTTTTTCTACGCGATTTAATGTAACGGTAGCAATACCCTGTTTTTTTTCTAATTTTATCATTGTGCACTCCTCTGACCTGTTGTTTGAGCTTATGTTTTTATTGATGTTAAGTAAAGTGGATGAAGATGAATAAAAACAAACTGAATTTTTTAATGTAAGTTGGGTCTATTTCCTTTAAAGGAAAATTTAATTTAAAAGGTCAGCAAACCTTAATGCAAACCCATCCAACAATATCTATAAGTATTAGGTAAAAGTAAAAAAGCCAGTATTTAACGTGTTTTTTTTATCAAAACCCTAACAACTTTTGATATTATGGCGCCAACTTAAAAGCTCAGAGGTTAACCACTCATGTCAGGTCCACGTTTATTTACGATAGAAGAAGTAACTCATCAAGCTTATGATATTTTTTTGGAGCTGGCTCCTAATAATTTAAGCGACAAAGATGTTGAAGAATTTAACCTACACCGTGAAGAACTGGGCTTTATTGAAGAAGATGAGCCCGATGAACAGTGGCAAGACTTTGTTGCCCTAGAAATTGAACCTGAGCATTTTATTCAAGTATTAGTTGGCCTTGAGTTTGATAACGAAGACGTATTATTTGCGAAAATTTTAATTAGCCGTGATAAAGACGCGCCTTTTTGTCATATTTTGTGGAAAGAAAGTGAATAACCATTTCTCTGCTTTTTTGTTATTGCCATTTGTAAGAGAACGTATTTTGCGAAACTCCTTTGTACTACTGCTTTTATTATTTAGCTGCTTTAGCTGGGCAGTTGATCCCTTTGAAGATTTTCATGAGTATGGGGAGCTCTCTGATGAAGAAATTCATGAGTTACACAAAGGCGAAGTATTGTATGGTGATACCGAATTTGGTTTTATTTTAAGTAAAGGTAACACTAATTCAACCAGTTTTAAGCTTAAAGGGAACCTTTATCAAGATTTTGAAAACTGGCGAAATCAATTCAAAATAGACTCTTTGTACAAACGTGACGAAAACGAAGAAACGGGTGAGTCGGATGTGACTGCTAATCGCGTGTTTTTCTCTGCACAGGGTAACTATAAAATAGGCGTTAAAAACTCGTCTTTCTTTATTTACGGGGATTATGAGGAAGATCAATTTAGCGGCCTTGATTTTAAAAGTACGGTAGCAACCGGTTATGGCGCACGTGTTTATCAAGGGGTTAAAAATAAGGTAGATATAGATATTGGCCCAGGTCTATACCGCTCAGTTGCTGATGATGAGTCAACAGCACTTGAAGACGACAAAGACAAAATGGGTTATTTACTTCGTATTGCAATGCAGTGGGAGAGGTTGGTATCTAAGCGTACCCGATTTAATCAAGATATCAGTATAGAACAGTCTTTGTCTGGGCTTAACTCTCGGTTAAAGTCAGAAACGGCATTAATTAGCCAAGTGGTTGGCGCGGTATCGTTAAAGTTTGCTTATATGTATCGTTATAATTCTAAGCCTGAAGAAGATAAACTAAAATACGATTCAGAGCTCAGTGCCACCTTAGTGTACAGTTTTTAATTTTTTAACTTTTTAATAGAGAGTGTTATGTATCAGCATAAGCAGTATGCGGTATTTATATTTGTAGTATTAGCGTGGATCAGTGGTTTTGTTGCGCTTGCATGGAATTTAATTGGTGCCGATGCCCCGTTAATCGTATTTGCCGGTATTTTAGTGCTGGTGGGCTTTTTGTTCCACGGTTTAACCATTAAAGTTGACGAAACTCATGTTAGCTGGGCATTTGGCCCTGGTGTTGCAGGCCAAAAATTAGCATTAGAAGACATAGTGGATGTAAAAGCAGTACAAAATTCATACCGCCATGGTATTGGTATTCGCATTACACACGATGGGTGGATTTATTCGGTATCAGGCTTTAGTGCGGTGCAATTAACGCTTAAAGATGGCACTCAGTATCGCTTAGGCACTAATGATCAAGCTGGATTAGTTGCTGCGCTTGAAGATAAAATAACCCCAGTTGAAATGCCAGCAGCAGAGCCTCAAGCCAAATTACGAACACAGAATAATATGCTATAAAAAAAGCGCCTTAGGCGCTTTTTTTATAAACGTGTAGTAATTTGATTTAGCGGGTTTTAGTGCTCGTGGCCACAGCCGCCTTCACCATGTACGTGGCCATGCTCAAGCTCTTCGGCTGTTGCATCGCGTACTTCTAAAATTTCTACATCAAAGTTAAGTGTAATGCCGGCAAGTGGATTATTACCATCAACAATCACTTCTTCGTCTTGAATGTCGATAATCATTACTGATTGGTCACCGTCATCTGTGGTTGCACGAAATTGCATGCCCACTTCAATTTCCATACCTTCAAACATTGATTTAGGTACAGCTTGCATTAAGTGGTCATGACGCTCACCGTAACCTTCTTCAGGCTCCACTTTTACGCTTAGTGTATCGCCAGCTTGCTTGCCTTGCAGCGCGTTTTCAAGCCCTGAGATCAGGTAACCTGTACCAACGATAAAAATTAATGGCTCACCGCCAAATGAGTTATCAATGGTATTGCCGTCATTATCTAAAACAGAGTAATGCATTTTTACCACTTTATTTGCTGCAACGATCATAGTCATTCCTATTATTCATCTTCAAGAGAGTAAGGTAGAGGCAGAATGTTTAGCTCTACCGAAGGGGTGTGTTTTGCACGAAGAGTCTGATCGATATCAGTATCGTTTGGCAACACGACCAAACCAGTTAAAGTCTGTGTTTGTTCATTATAGCTTTGCGCAATAAGTTTACCTGCGCGGCGCCAGTTTTCACCTAATTGAGTTTCAATGTCGGGTGCTTCGAGTAACCCTTCACTTTGCCCTGAAACGATATACATAGCACGTTTGTTTTTGCCTAGGTACTTCATACGTGCAACGGTTTCTTGGCCTGTGTAGCAACCCTTTTTAAAGCTAATGCCGTCGATGGCTTGCAGATTAACCATTTGCGGTACGTATTCATCAATCGCCTCGACACTTAATTGCGGTTCACCAGCGAGTATAGACGCTTGTTGCCATAGGGCATCGTTGTCGAGGGTCGACACGTCGTCAGGTAGGCAAAATTGGCTATCAACCATCAATAAAACGCGGTTTGATGCAAGTTTAAGGGCTTTACCGTGAGCGAAGTCACAAGCCGTGGCGTCATCGCTAAAGTGAATATCGAGTTGTGTGAGTAAGCCTGTTAGGTCATCACCAAGTAAACCAATTAATCGCTCTGAGGCTTTATTAATTTCAACTTTTGCAAATACAGCATATTTTTTTAATTCAGCAAGAGAGCGTTCTACTTCTGCACTTGAACCAGCTAAAAAGTAACTTTGTTGATAAGAAAATAGCTTAAATACACCCCATAACTTACCCTTTGCACTACAGTGACCTGCCCACAAAAAGTTATCGTTGTTAAGTTTATTTAGATCTTGAGTGATTTGTCCGTGTAGGTACGATAATTTATCTGCGCCTGAGAGGCTAATAACCTGATGTGATAAAGGACATGCATAAACCTGAGACATAAACACCTTCTTTGCAATAACAAATGAAGCCACATAATAACGTAGTTAAAGCGTATGGTACAGCGACTAACAGACGATGTTTTTATAACTTTGTGCTGTTAAATTAACGCGTATTTGGTAAACTCGAGTTAATTAAATATGAGGTTTAAAATGGTTGAAATACATAGTAAAGCACGTATCCGTTGGGCTTGTCGCCGTGGCATGTTAGAGCTAGATGTTTTGTTTATGCCGTTTGTTGAAGAAGCTTATGATTCGTTAGATGCTAAACAGCAAGCGATTTTTCAGCGTCTATTAACGCAAGAAGACCCAGATTTATTCGCTTGGTTTATGGGCCATGAAGAATGTAAAGACGCAGAGCTAAACAGCATGGTTCAGCTAATTTTAGACCGAGTTCGTGTATAGATTTACCGTTACAGATAATAAAACAGACCACAAACCGATTGTGGTCTTTTTTTGTGTGCTGACTCTAGTGTTGTGCTTATTTATGAACTCGGTGGTGGCAACTCTTTTTTGTATTGCACTTAATACACTTGCTGGCATTATTGTTTGGCGAAAAATCGTGGCTGCTCAACCACAGCAAGGCATTATACTCTTAGAGCTGAATCAATTTCGTTTTGAAGGATCTGGCAGGCAAATTCAAGGGGTAATTAGTAAGCAAAGCCGGTTACTTGGTCAGAGTTTGTGGCTGTATATTAATGGCTTTAGTAAAAACTATTGGCTGATTATCTCAGCCAATAGTGTTGATGAGCAAAGCTATGCGCGCTTAAAACGGGCAACGCTTGAAGCAATTAATTACGTAGCGGAGTCAAAATAGTGGGTGTTGGGTTCTCATTTTGCTCTGGATAATCAATAGTAAAGTGTAGTCCACGACTTTCTTTACGTTCCATAGCGCTTCTAATTATAAGCTCGGCAACTTGCACCAAATTACGTAACTCAAGTAAGTTATTACTCACTCTAAAGTTTGCGTAATAATCGTGTATTTCCTGTTGTAACAGTTCAACACGATGCAGCGCACGTTCAAGGCGTTTTGTTGAGCGTACAATCCCCACATAATCCCACATAAATAATCGTAGCTCATGCCAGTTATGGGTGATCACGATTTCTTCATCTGAGTTAGATACGCGGCTTTCATCCCAACTAGGTAAATCTACCAGCGCGGGTGCGGTCTCTATTTTACTTAAAATGTCTTTTGCTGCTGCATGGGCAAATACAATGCACTCTAATAATGAGTTACTTGCCATGCGGTTAGCGCCATGCAGGCCGGTATAAGCCACTTCACCCACAGCGTATAAATTTGCTAAATCCGTTTTGCCGTTAAAGTCGGTCATTACGCCACCACAGGTGTAATGTGCCGCAGGAACGACAGGGATTGCTTCTTTGGTAATATCAAGCCCTACGCTCAAGCACTTAGCGTAGATAGTAGGGAAGTGTTCAATAATAAAATCTTTGTCTTTATGGCTAATATCTAAATATACGCAATTTGCGCCAAGGCGTTTCATTTCAAAATCGATAGCGCGCGCGACTATGTCGCGCGGGGCGAGTTCTTCTCGTTCATCAAACTCTTTCATAAAGCGAGTGCCATCAGGGCGTTTTAAATAGGCCCCTTCACCACGCATTGCTTCAGTAATTAAAAAGTTTTGTAATTCTGGGTGGTAGAGACTGGTTGGATGAAATTGATTAAATTCCATGTTAGCCACGCGACACCCTGCACGCCAAGCCATTGCTATACCATCACCGCTAGAAACATCAGGGTTAGAGGTGTAAAGGTACACTTTACTTGCGCCACCGGTTGCTAAGGCAACAAATTTTGCGCCAATGGTTTCTACTTTTTTGGCTTTTTTATTCCACACATGCATACCGTGAACATGTGACCCCGTTTTACCGATATTTTTATCAGTAATTAAATCAATCGCATTATAATGCTCTAACAAGGTGATATTACTGTGCGCTTGAACTTGGCTAATCAGCGTTGTTTGCACTGCTTTGCCAGTGGCATCGGCAGCATGCAAAATGCGTCGATGGCTATGACCCCCTTCACGGGTTAAATGAAAGCGCTCTTTACCTTTACTATCAAATTCCATATCAAAAGGCACGCCTTGATCAATCAACCATTGTAGGCAGTCATGCGCATTACTGGCAGTGTAATGAACAGCTTCTCTGTCACATAAACCGCCACCTGCATCTAAGGTATCTTCAACGTGAGATTCTATACTGTCATTTTTTTTATCAAAAACAGCGGCAATTCCGCCTTGGGCATAAAGAGTAGAACCTTCGGTTAATTCACCTTTACTGATCACGGTAACGTTACAGTAATTAGCCAAAGATAAAGCAAGTGATAAGCCTGCTGCGCCGCTACCAATAATAGCGACATCGGTAATGTGATGTTTATTTTGGTTCATCTGTGAGGTACTTTGCGGTTACAATGCTCAGATAGAGCAATATTTATTTTTAATACTTACAGTTGTACCATATTTGTTGAACTACTACTAAGTGGTTTTAGCGTATAAACGCGTAATTTGTAGCTATTTTATAAAAAAACAATATGAGTCAGAACTTTTTATTCATCTAAGGGTCAGAGTAGGTGTGAACAATGGCGACACTATGAATAATAAGCAAGAATCAATCAGAGGAGTACCGGCTCGAATGAGCGAGCAGGAATTAGATTTAGCGTTAGTGAAAAGGGTCCAGCAGGGAGATAAAAACGCCTTTAACCTATTAGTTAAGAAGTATCAGAACAAAATAGCCGGTTTGATCTCACGTTATGTATCAAATCAAGGTGACATTGCTGATGTAGCACAAGAAGCGTTTATTAAAGCGTATCGTGCCCTTCCAAACTTTCGTGGTGATAGTGCTTTTTATACTTGGCTTTACCGTATCGCCGTTAATTGTGCTAAAAATTATTTAGTGGCTCAAGGGCGTAAACCGCCAGCAAATGATATAGATGCTGACGATGCCGAGTTTTATGAAGGTGCAGATTCAATGCGTTCTAACGCGTCACCTGAAAATTTACTATTAAGCGAAGAAGTACGCGCTGTTATTTTTAATACGATTGATAGTTTGCCTGAAGATCTTAAAACCGCGATTACTCTTAGAGAAATTGAGGGTATGAGCTATGAAGAAATAGCCGTGGTGATGGATTGCCCAGTCGGGACGGTACGTTCGCGTATTTTTCGTGCCCGTGAAGCAATTGATAATAAATTAAACCCATTGATAGGCGAGTCTTAGTATGACAAAAGCACACGTTAACCGCTTAGATAACGAATCGTTATCAGCATTACTTGACGGTGAACAAACATTAAATGATGCAACTATTGCATCAGATGATGTTGCTACGTTTGGCCGTTACGCGTTAATCGGTGATGCAATGCGAGCTAAAGAAAATAACAATAATATGGATTTTGATATTAGTGATCGCATTTCGTTAGCACTTGAGAGTGAGCCCGTTTATGCAGACTTTAGCCAGTCTGATAAGTTGGCAACCCCTTCAAATACCGAAACAGAAAATAAAGTAGTGGCGTTTAATTGGCGTAAACCAGTTGCTCAATTAGCGATTGCAGCGAGCGTAGCAATGTTTACTATTGTTGGTGTGAACACCTTACCGCAAGGTGAAGATGCTGTGCAAAACGAAATTCCATTATTGCAAACCACGCCGTTAACCGGCATGGCGTCGCCAGTAAGCTACTCATCGGCACCTGCACTTGATAACGCAGAGCAAGGTTTGCGAGAGCTTCAGCAGCAACGCATTGGCGCATTAGTACTTGAACATCAACGTCAAGCGCGTGTAGCTCATTCGTTAAAAACAGCTAAAACAGATGAAACATCCCCAGAGGAAAAAAACTAATTAGATGAAAGTAATCACTTTTATTATGTCATTGGTGTTAAGTTTTAATACTTTTGCCAATGACACAAACCCCGCTAAAGATTTACTGCTTGAAATGGCCAGTGCAGTTCACACTCGTAATTTCGACGCCTCTTTTGTTGTTGTTAAGGGTAAAAGTATGGAGCCCTACCGCTGGGTGCATGCTAAACAAGGTGATATAGAGCTTGAACATTTAAGTTTGCTTAATGGTGCAGGCCTTGAAATGATCCGCATTGACGATCAAGTTACCTACTTTGAGCCACAATCAGAACCTTACTCGTTAACAACCGATTCAATTGCAGGGCCTATCCCAGAAGTCTTATTTAAAGATATTAACCGCTTAAGTGCGCATTATGATTTTGTGCTTGGTGGTAAAGGTCGTATTGCGGGGCGTCCTGCTCAGCTGGTTCGAATTGAATCTAAAAACGATGACAAATATAACTATTGGATTTGGATTGATACTGAGTCGTCTTTATTGTTGAAAGCCGCCTATGTGAATCACCAAGGCGAAGCGCTTGAGCAATTACAACTTACCCACATTAGCGTAACTGAGCAACCGGCAAGCTTATTATTAGAAGTACTTAATCGTAATTTTCCAACACCATTACCCGCTAATTCAATTGATGAACAAAGCAAAGCGAATGCTATGAATTGGACTATTGGATGGCTACCTGAAGGGTTTGAATTACTTAAGTCCGATAGACATAAGCTCGACTTAAACAATGAATTAACAGATTACTATTTATTCTCTGATGGATTTGTTGAGGTATCAGTATTTGTGCAACGGCCACTACCAGGTAAGCGCTTAAGCGGAGCTCTCACCTCAGGAGCAACCACTATTTATGTGCACAACGGCGGAAATTTTGATGTGTCTGTGGTGGGAAACATTCCAACCATGAGCGCTAAAGCGATTGCTGAGTCTGTTTCACGGGCATTATAGATGATAGAACAAACGTTAACCGTCGTGGCCCTTAGTGGCCACGTTGCGCATTTAGAAGCTCAACAAAAGCAGGCCTGCGAAGGCTGTAATGGTCGTTGTGGCTCTCAAGTGTTTAGTAAGTTATTTGGTACAGCAAAGAAAACCTTACCCTATAAATTCGAAACGCAATTAGAAGTTGGACAAAAAGTGACTATGTCACTGGATGACAGCCACGTTGTAAAACATGCCTTTGCCGTTTACATGCTGCCCTTATTTTTGAGTTTAATCTTTACCTTAATAACCAGTGAATTAATACTATTGGCTGAAGGTTGGCAAATTTTAGCAGCGATATTGGGTGGCATCACCGGCTTCTTAATTGCTAAAACATGGGTAAAATCACTTAGGCATGAGATTAAAGTGATAAAAATTCATCCAATTAGTCTTCCTTTAACTCAAATAGATGGTGATTGACGCCAATTAAATGTAAAATTGCGTTTTTATGCCACAGTAACTTGAAAATGCACAGCAAGTATTTTCAAGTTATTTAGGCATGCGACCTTAGTCCTTTAAAATAGAAGTTTAGAATCCAGTTTATGAAGCATATCCGTAATTTTTCGATCATCGCCCACATTGACCATGGTAAATCGACCCTTTCTGACCGTTTGATCCAAGTTTGTGGTGGTTTAACCGACCGTGAAATGCAGAAACAGGTTCTGGATTCAATGGATATTGAACGTGAGCGTGGCATTACCATCAAGGCGCAAAGTGTAACGTTAAACTACAAAGCAAACGATGGTGAAACCTACCAGCTCAACTTTATCGACACTCCAGGTCACGTTGACTTTACTTATGAAGTATCACGTTCATTAGCCGCGTGTGAAGGTGCATTATTGGTTGTTGATGCTGGCCAAGGTGTTGAAGCACAAACATTGGCTAACTGTTATACCGCCATCGAAATGGACTTAGAAGTTATACCGGTTCTAAATAAAATTGATTTACCACAAGCTGACCCATTACGTGTAGCCGAAGAAATTGAAGACATCATTGGTATTGATGCCCTTGATGCCGTGCAATGTAGTGCTAAAACAGGTGTGGGTATTGCCGAAGTACTTGAAATGATCGTTAAAGATGTACCGCCACCAGTTGGTGATAAAGACGAGCCATTACAAGCGCTAATTATCGATTCTTGGTTTGACCCGTACCAAGGCGTTGTATCGCTAGTGCGTATTAAGCATGGTGAACTTCGCGCGGGCGACAAAATTAAAATTATGTCGAATGAGCATATTCATACTGCAGATCATGTGGGTATTTTCACACCTAAACAAACTAATACCGGTATTTTACGTACAGGTGAAGTAGGGTTTGTTATTGCCGGTATTAAAGAAATACACGGTGCACCGGTGGGCGATACTATTACTCATCAAAAAAATGCGGCACCAGAGCGCTTACCTGGTTTTCAAAAAATCAAACCACAAGTCTACGCGGGCATGTTCCCAATTGCGTCAGATGATTACGAGTCGTTCCGCGATGCACTTAACAAACTAAGCTTAAACGATGCGTCGTTATTCTTTGAACCAGAAAATTCAACCGCATTAGGGTTTGGTTTCCGTTGTGGCTTCTTAGGTATGCTGCACATGGAAATTATTCAAGAGCGTTTAGAGCGTGAATACAACATTGACTTAATAACCACAGCACCAACGGTTATTTATGAGGTAGTGACTAAAGAGGGCACTACACAAATTGATAATCCATCTGACTTACCAGCCGTAAACGATATTTTAGAAATACGTGAGCCAGTAGTAGAGGCTAACATTTTAGTACCGCAAGAGTACTTAGGTAGCGTAATCACTTTATGTGTTGATAAGCGCGGTATGCAAACTAAAATGAGCTACCATGGTAAGCAAGTTGCAGTAACGTATGAACTGCCAATGGCCGAAGTGGTAATGGACTTCTTTGATAAGTTAAAATCAACCAGTCGTGGTTTTGCGTCGCTTGATTATAACTTTAAGCACTTCCAAACCTCAGACATGGTACGTGTAGATATACTCATTAATGGCGAGCGTGTTGATGCCCTTGCCATTATTGTACACCGTGAAAGCGCGCAGTCTCGTGGTCGTCAGCTTGCTGATGCGTTAAAAGAGCTTATACCACGTCAAATGTTTGATATTGCGATTCAAGCAGCAATTGGTCAGCATGTAATCGCGCGTACAACCGTGAAGCAACTTCGTAAAAACGTAATCGCTAAGTGTTACGGCGGTGATGTAAGTCGTAAGAAAAAATTACTTCAAAAACAAAAAGATGGTAAAAAGCGAATGAAGCAACTTGGTAACGTTGAAGTGCCTCAAGAAGCGTTCTTAGCCATTTTAAAAGTTGGTAAATAAAAAATAAAGGGATAATAAATGGCTGGCTACTTTTCAGTTTTATTGGTGTTATTAACCTTAGGCTCAGGCTTAATATGGTTAATAGATCACTTAATGTTTGCCCCTAAAAGGCAAGAGCGTTTGGCAATTGCACAAACTTCTGCCGGTGGCCAACTTGACGAAGAAACAGCAGCATTGATTGCGCCTGAGCCAGTCATTACTGAAACAGCAAAGTCGATTTTTCCGATGATTGCTGCTATCACTATTTTTAGATCGTTTATTTTTGAGCCGTTTCAGATCCCATCGGGTTCAATGATGCCAACCTTATTAGTAGGCGATTTTATTTTAGTGCAAAAGTATTCTTATGGAATTAAAGACCCTGTATGGCGCAGCCAGTTAGTGGATGTGAGCGAACCAGAGCGTGGCGATATTGTTGTTTTTAAATACCCATTAGATGAGAGAGTTGATTATATTAAACGCGCTATAGGCTTACCTGGCGATAAAATTGTTTATCGCGACAAGCGTTTATATATTCAACCAAAATGTGAAGAGGGTGACGTTAAAAAAGGCGCGCTTCTTTGCAACGAATTCAATAAAATTGATTTTAAATTAATTAATGATGATGAATTTATGCAAGGCCCAATGGCTTTAGCGCGTTTAAATGAAGATTTAACGACCTCTAGCCATGATATTTTAATCAACCCAAAATCGCCTGAACGTAAAGGGCGTTACTACCAGCAATTGGGCACTCCTGCAGATGAATGGGTGGTGCCTGCTGATCATTACTTTATGATGGGTGACAATCGCGATAACAGCCAAGATAGTCGCTTTTGGGGCTTTGTACCAAAAGAAAACTTGGTGGGTAAAGCTGTCTTTATATGGATGAGTTTTGAATTTGATAATGGCCCAGATGACATTTTACCAGGATGGGTTCCAACTGGTGTTCGTTTTGAACGCCTAGGTAATATTCAGTAACAATGAAAAAAAATGTAACAGAGTTATACAAAAGAATTGGCTACACATTTGCTGATCAAGGCCTACTTGAACAAGCAATGACGCACCGCAGCCACAAAGGTCAACACAACGAGCGACTCGAATTTTTGGGCGACTCGATTTTGAGTTTTGTAATTGCCAATGCCTTGTACGCTAAATTTCCTAAAGCACGTGAAGGCGATTTAAGCCGCATGCGTTCGACTTTAGTTCGCGGCCAGACGTTAGCTGAATTTGGTCTTGAGTTTGAGCTAGGTGATTACCTGCGTTTAGGCCCTGGCGAGCTAAAAAGTGGCGGGTTTAGACGCGAGTCGACCCTAGCAGATGCAGTGGAAGCTATAATTGGCGCTGTATTTTTAGATTCAGACATTGATCGTTGCGGCGAGCTTATTTTAGCGTGGTATGAATCACGTTTAGATGCTATTTCACCAGGGCTTAACCAAAAAGATCCTAAGACCCTGCTGCAAGAGTATTTGCAAGCTCGTAAGCTATCATTACCTGGCTATACTGTAGTAGACACTAAAGGTCAGGCACACAATCAAACATTCACGGTTGAATGTATCGTTGATGGAATGGATAGCATTATTTCTGTTGGCAGCTCAAGGCGTAAAGCCGAACAAAAAGCGGCCGAAAAAGCATTGAAGATACTTAAAAATGAATCTTGATACCTTAATACAGCCTCATGAAGGCGAAATAGACACATTTTGTGGCATGGTTGCGATTGTTGGCCGTCCTAATGTGGGTAAATCAACCTTGCTTAATGAAATTATTGAGCAAAAAGTCAGTATTACCTCACGTAAGCCACAAACCACGCGCCATCGTATTATGGGTATTCATACTGAGGGTAAACACCAAGCGGTTTACGTAGATACCCCAGGTCTGCATGTTGAAGAAAAGCGCGCTATTAACCGTTTAATGAACCGCGCAGCGTCGAGCTCAATTGGCGATGTTGAACTGATTATTTTTGTTGTTGAAGGCACCCATTGGAATGCCGATGACGAGATGGTACTAAACAAAGTGAGCCAAAGCGGCAAGCCGGTATTGTTAGTTATTAACAAAATTGACCAAGTGAAAGATCGCGACCTTGTCCTGCCACACATGAAGTTTTTAGGCGATAAGTTTGACTTTATAGGCATTATGCCTGTCTCTGCGACTCAGGGTAAAAACATTAACCTGATCAAAGAAGAAGTAACTAAACGTTTACCGCCGTGCGAATTTTATTTTCCGGATGACTACGTTACTGACCGCTCAATGCGCTTTATGGCTGCTGAAGTGATCCGTGAAAAGCTTATGCGCTTTATGGGTGAGGAACTACCTTACTCAGTGACTGTGGAAATAGAGCAGTTTAAATGGCAAGAAAACGGTGTTTGGCATATCAATGGCCTTATTTTAGTTGAGCGTGAAACGCAAAAGCGCATGGTTATCGGTAACAAAGGCGAAAAGCTAAAAGTGATCGGCCGTGAAGCGCGTAAAGACCTAGAAGAAATGCTTGAAAATAAAGTATTTTTAGAACTATGGGTTAAAGTAAAATCGGGCTGGGCTGACGATGAACGCGCCTTAAGAAGCTTAGGCTACGGTGAAGATTAATAAGTATCGAATAGCCTAATATGGACAGCGACTTTTACAAAGCCTATTTATTACATCGACGTCCCTATAGTGACTCGCAAGTAATGTTAGATATGCTGGTAGAAGGCGTTGGCCAGCTTAGAATGCTCGCACGAGTTAGTGGCCGCCAGGCCACTAAACATAAAGCCCAATTGCAACCATTTCAATCCTTACTCGTCCATTACAATGGCAAATACGATTTAAAATATATTAATAAATTTGAGCTCTACGGCAACCCGTTATTTCTAACTGGTGATAAGCTTTATTGTGGCTTTTATTTAAATGAGCTAACTAATCGCATTGTGCCGATTAATGAGCCCATTGATCAAGTTTTTCAACTTTATAAAACACACCTAGAAAACCTTAATAGCGGTACTGACATGCAAGCGGTACTGCGCTCTTATGAATTTCAATTGTTAGAGTTACTAGGATATGGAGTTGATTTTAGTTTTGATGCGGACGGTGAGCCAATTGACGATACACAAACGTATAGCTACTTTGCAGAAGTAGGGTTTTCGGTGCAACATGACACGCGTTCTGGATTTACCGGTTCACAACTTAATGCCATAGCAAATCATGACTTTAGCCAAGCGGATGTGTTATATATGGCAAAGCAATTAAGTCGTTATTTATTAAAGCCATTATTGGGCAATAAGCCATTAAAAAGTCGTGAGTTATTTATTAGCTCTCAATAAACAAATTTCACAGGTACAAACATGAAAGATATTCTTCTAGGCGTGAATGTAGATCATATTGCAACGCTTCGCCAAGCTCGAGGTACTTCTTACCCTGATCCAGCCCATGCAGCCAGTGTTGCAGAGCATGCCGGTGCTGATGGCATTACGATTCATTTACGCGAAGACCGCAGACACATTCAAGACCGCGATGTGTATGTGATGGCTAAAACCATTCAAACACGTATGAACCTTGAAACCGCAGTAACCGATGAAATGATTGCGATTGCACTTGAGGTTAAACCTGAATATGTTTGCTTAGTACCTGAAAAACGTGAAGAGCTTACTACCGAAGGCGGCTTAGATGTAGCGGGTAATATTGATAAAATCGCCGCAGCGACTAAAACTTTAACGCAAGCCGGTATTAAAGTGTCACTGTTTATAGATGCCGATAAAGCGCAGTTAGACGCTGCAAAAGCCTGTGGTGCGCCTTATGTTGAAATTCATACCGGAGCCTATGCTGATGCCACCAACGATGAAGATACAGCAAAAGAGCTTGAACACATCCGCCAAGGCGTTAAGTATGCAGCGAGTATTGGCTTAATTGTTAATGCCGGCCATGGTTTGCATTATCACAACGTGAAGCCAATTGCAGCGATGCCAGAGATTTACGAGCTTAATATTGGTCACGCTATTATTGCCCGTGCAGCGATTGATGGTTTAAATAAAGCAGTGCGTGACATGAAACGCTTAATGCTTGAAGCTCGCGCTTAGAATCATAAATAACAATAGACAAGACGAGCTATAGCTCGTCTTTTTTATTGTTGTTATCAATGTTGGCATCAACAAGTAAGTTTTCCAGCTCGTCTTGAAGTTCAAACAGTTCGGGCTCTATATTATCAAGTACGCACTCATTTTTAAGTGATGTTTCGATCGTTTCAGCTAAGGTTTTAAGTTTTGGTACACCTGTATAGCAACACGCTCCATGAAATTTGTGGATCACGCTGAGTACTTGAGGGCAATCATTGCTGACTATTGCTTGATTTAATAAGTTTAGGGTTTCAGGCACGCTTAATAACAACATGTTAAGCATTTCATTGGCTAATTTAGGCTTACCGCCTGCACGTTGCAGTGCCAACGTCCAATCAAGCCGAGTGCTATCAAAAGGCGCGGTGCTATGTTCAAATGTGCTTTTTGACTTATCACGGCTTACAGGTAACTGCGGACTATGATCGCAAATAATTTGATTGAGCATATCTTCGTCAATTGGCTTGGTTAAATAGCCTTCAAAGCCATCTTTTAATAATTGCTCTTTTTCACTATTAAGTGCATGCGCCGTTACGGCAATAATAGGTGTGTCTTCATTCAAAGATGACTCTTTAATGAGTTTACAGGCTGTAATGCCATCCATTATCGGCATTTGAATATCCATAAAAATCACATCATATTTATGACTTTTACTTAAGCTGTAAGCTTGTGAACCATTATGGGCAGTATCAATCAATTCCACCTGTTCATTGAGTAGGGTGTATATTAATTTTAAATTAGCGTCGTTATCATCTACCACTAATACTTTTAATGGCAGTAGAGTTTGTTCATGCTGATCTATGTTATGCGCAGGGTGATCAAGTCGATAGGGTGCGGCTAATAACTCACATAATTTACGATGGTTGAGCGGTTTACTTAAACAGGCATCTGCACCGCTGCCTATAAAAGCTTCACGCATATTGTGTGATACAGTATTAAGCATTAAATATAAATAATCGGTTGATTCTCTAACCGCTTTTACATAGCTTTTTAAGCGCTGCATATCGTCAACCGATGCCATGTGACCAATAAGGCATATATCAAAATTAATCTCTGATTTCTCGATACATTCTAAAAATTCACTTTCACTATGACATCGAGTGACGCTAATTTTCCACTCTTGTAATAATGAAACAACGGCATGATGGGTATGCTTATGTGGCTCTAGATAAAGAACACGTTTACCAATTAATGACTGGGTAGGCAAATCGTTGATAAATACATGATTTGGTAATCTAAATACGCCATTAAAAGTAAAGCATGTGCCACTACCTGGAGCTGAATTTAAGGTAATACGGCCATTCATTGCTTCAACAATATGTTTAGTAATAATAAGCCCTAAGCCAGTGCCACCAAATTTACGGGTGATACTGGAGTCGGCTTGGCCAAAGGCGGTAAATAACGCGTCTTGTTTATCGGCAGGAATACCCACCCCGGTGTCAGCCACCGACACTAAAATGGAAGTACGCTCCTCATCCAACAAACGATGGCTAATATCGACTTTAATGGCGCCTTTTTCAGTAAATTTTATAGCGTTACTTAATAGGTTAATAAGTACTTGTTTAAATCGAGTGGGGTCGCCGGTTAAGTGATCGGGCACCTGAGGGTTTATATAAATAGAGAGCTCAAGTTGTTTGTCGTGAGCGCTAGGTGCCAGTAATGTCATCACTTCGTTTACGCTATCGCGTAATTGAAATTGAATCGATTCAAGCTCCATAGCACCCGCTTCTAATTTGGAGAAGTCTAATATATCGCTAATAATGGTCAGTAAGCTGTTTGCTGAAAGCTCAATGGTATCAAGGTAATCTTTTTGGTTTTTATTTAGCGGTGTTTTATAAAGCTGGCGAGTAAAGCCAATAACCCCATTAAGTGGTGTACGTAATTCATGACTCATTTTAGCTAAAAAGTCAGACTTAACGCGGTTAGCATCTTGGGCTTCTTTTTTAGCCATAGTGAGCTGTATATTTTGTGTTTCGTATTGCTCAAGCGTTTCGCGGTAATCACTAGTTGCTTGATCAATATTTTTTTGCATTTCGTCTTTTTGCATCACCATAGAGTGGGATATGGTATTGAGTCCTTCACGCAATAGTTCAAACTCACCATTCATGGGCTCAGTTAACCCTGTTTGTCTTTTCCCTTCAATCAACCTGTCGGTAGCAAGTACTAACTTATTTAGCGGTGTCATAAACATACGGCTAAGTTTTAGTGCTAAAATAGCTGCTAATACTAAGGCAAGAATAATAATAATACCGCTGACTAATAATGCGCGTTGCTGACCAATAACAGCTTTGTCGCGATTAAGTTGGATCACTACGGTACCTAATGTGGTCTGAAACTCAGAGGTATTCCAATCGCTATTAGGTGTTGTGTGATTAATAATAGGGGTAAAAAAAGTTACTAACTCTTCAGTTTGCTGAACATGTGTGGCTTTAAAACTGTCTATTTGTGTTTGCTCAATTAAGGTATCGAACGAGCGATGATAGTTACTAGTTATAATAAGTTGGTTGTTATCATTAAAAATAGCAATTGATTTAATCGCCGGTGAGTGTTTGTTATGTGTATAACGAATCACGCGATTAAGTAGTTTTTTATTTTTTTCCAGTAAAGGTTGTTCAAGAGCAATCGCTAAAGGCTCAGAAATTGTTGTGCCTTGTTGATATAAAATTTCATCAAGCTCAATGTAACGATTTATTGTAAAATAACCACCTAGTAATAGCCCAATGATCACTGTGGGGATCAGGGTGAGTGTTAAAACAGAATCGCGCAAGCCTAGTTTGGTCATAATCTGAGCATTATTATCATTTTTATTAAATGTGAGTATATACATACTCATAGCTATTCTCAAAGTAGAGACGTAATTCATCAACCTTTAAGGTAATGCCTCATGGCACAAATATTTAAAGCAAAGAAAAAACCACTACAACAGCAATCGCTAGAACTCGATATTACAGCAATGGATCACCATGGCCGTGGTATTGCTAAGTACAATAATAAAGTGTGTTTTGTTAGTGGAGCATTACCTGGTGAGCGAGTAAAAGCCAAGTTAGTTGATGATAAAGCACGTTACAGCCAAGCTGATACGCTTAAAATAATTAAAGCTAGTGAATATCGTACAGCGCCTATTTGTGAACACTACAGCCAATGCGGTGGTTGCCAGCTACAGCATTTAGATGCCACACAACAGGTAATTGAAAAGCAGGCGGCGGTGAATCAATTATTTGCCAAGTTTGCAAAATTAACTAATTTGAACTGGCAAGCCCCGCTGCAAAGCCAAGCAACTCATTATCGACGCAGTGCTCGAATTGCTGTTATGTTCGACAAGGTTACAAAAAAAATGCGGGTAGGCTACAGAGCACGTGGCTCTAAAAGCATTGTTAGCATTAATCAGTGCCCAGTTTTAAGTGATGTATTTGCCGATGTATTTAATGTATTTGATAAAGTCATTAATCAAAACAAGACGCTACACAGTATTAGTCATTTACAATTATGTGCCGCTGATGAACAATCTTTTATTGTTATCCGCCATACCAAAGCGATTTCACCTCATGATAAGGCGTTTGTTGAGCAAAGTGTGGCAGCTCATAATTGGCAGTTAGTGTGGCAAAGTGACAGTGATACTATTGATCATTCACATTTAGCTATGCCATTTTATAAACTTGAACAGTTAAATATAACGTTTGAGTTTGGGCTCAGTAACTTTATTCAGGTTAACGCGAGTGTAAATCAAGCGATGCTGATCCAAGCTGCAAACTGGTTAGCACTTCAAGGCGATGAAAATGTTCTGGATTTATTTTGTGGTATTGGTAACTTCTCTTTAGTGTTAGCCAAACAAGCTAAAACAGTAACAGGAATTGAGGGCGTAACTTCGGCGGTTGCATTAGCAACGCAAAATGCGCACACTAACTCTATTACTAATACCCAGTTTCATTGTTTTGATTTAACCACGAGTATTAAAAAAGCGCCGTGGTTTAATAAAGAATTAGATGTTTTAGTACTCGACCCCTCACGCACTGGTGCGATGGCAGTTTTAGAGCAGCTTCCATTAACGCAGTTTAAAGCGATTTTATACGTTTCTTGCGACCCTGTTACTTTAGCCCGTGACAGCGCTATTATTTCGCAAGCCGGCTTTGAGCTGAACAAGATAGGGCTAATGAATATGTTTCCTCACACGGGGCATATCGAAACTATGGCGTTATTTCAACGGAGGTAAAGCGCATTATGGTAGCGACACGTCAATCTCATCAACATGATAAAGCGGGTGACTTTTTTTCACGCGTAGAATCTCTTGATTTGTCTCAAGAAAAAATCAGCTTACTCAACAAAGCGCAGCAGCTTTGCCAAACGTGCGATAACAGCGAGCGACAAAATACCGCTATAGAAATGGTGGAGATTTTAGTTGAGTTAAATTTAGATGCTGACTCTTTAGCCACAGCCTATTTAACCCCTTATTATTTAAATGATGTAGTGAGCATTGATGCGGTAGAAGAGCATTTAGGCAATCATGTTGCAGTGCTGCTTACAGGTGTGTCACAAATGGCTACCATAAGTACCTTAGCTCATCAAGGCAACGGCACTGTGCAAGTTGATAATATTCGCCGGATGCTGCTTGCTATGGTGGAAGATGTGCGCGCTGTGGTGATTAAATTAGCCGAACAGGTTTGCCATTTACGCAATGTCAAAGATGCCGCAGAAGAAGAGCGAGTAGTTGCCGCCAAAGAGACCGCTGATATATTTGCACCGCTTGCCAATCGTCTTGGTATTGGTCAATTAAAATGGGAGCTTGAGGATTTAGCTTTTCGTTATTTGCACCCCGATATTTATAAAAACATTGCCAAGCAGCTCGATGATAAGCGCCTTGCCCGTGAAGCGTATATGGTTGATATGGTTGAACAGGTCAAACAACGCCTCCATGAAGCGGGTATTAAAGCTGAGGTGTACGGCAGGCCAAAACATATCTACAGCATTTATAAAAAAATGGCGAAAAAGAACTACGAGTTTGATCAGCTATTTGATATACGCGCCATGCGAATTGTGGTTGAACGATTACAAGACTGCTACGGTGCTCTAGGTATAGTGCACACTAATTGGCGTCATTTAAATAAAGAGTTTGACGATTACGTTGCGACCCCAAAACAAAATGGCTATCAATCTATTCATACGGTTGTGTTTGGTCCTGAGGGTAAAACCGTTGAAATTCAAATACGAACACACGACATGCATCAAGATGCAGAGCTGGGTGTCGCCGCGCATTGGATGTACAAAGAAGGCGCATTACCAGGGCGTGGTTCAGGCTATGAGCAAAAAATTAGCTGGTTGCGTAAATTACTGCAATGGCAAGAAGAAGTGGTTGATGGCAGCGATTTAGCACAAGAGCTTAAAAACCAAGTGGTTGAAGATCGTGTGTATGTGTTTACCCCTCGAGGCGATATTTTTGACTTACCACTGGGGGCAACGCCTCTTGATTTTGCTTACTACATTCACTCCAATGTAGGGCATCGATGTATTGGCGCAAAAATATTTGGCAAAATAGTGCCATTTACTCATCAGTTAAGCACTGGTGACCAAGTTGAAATACTAACCCAAAAGCAGCCAAACCCAAGCCGTGATTGGTTAAACCCGTCGCTGGGATATATTAAATCGTCTCGCGCTAGAGCCAAAATCCACCATTGGTTTAAACAGCTCGACCGCGATAAAAATTTAAGTGCGGGTAAAGAAATCCTTGATAACGAATTACAAAAATTAGAGCTAACTTATAAAGATTTAGATCCTGCTATAAAGCGTTTTAATTTTAGAGAACTTGATGACTTAATGGTCGCCATTGGCGCAGGCGATATTCGTCTTAACCAAATGCTTAACTTTATTACCGACAGAACAGAGCATGAGCCGGTAATTCGTTTCAAATCGCCTAGTAAAGTGACTGGTGACAAAAACGGTATTGTGGTGGATGGGGTCGGTAGTTTAATGAGCCATGTTGCTCGTTGTTGTCGCCCAGTACCTGGGGATGAAATTATTGGGTATATTACTCAAGGGCGCGGTATTGCGGTGCACCGAGAGGATTGTGATTCGTTTAGTAATTTAAAAAACAAGCACCCCGAGCGTGTTATTTCAGTGAGTTGGTCAGATGATATTAGTAGCTCTTATGCCTTAACTATTCGCATTGAAGCCAGCGATCGTTCTGGGCTAATTCGTGACATCAGCTCAGCACTTGCCAATGAAAAAGTTAATGTGCTCAATATGAACGTAAACACGGTTGATAGCACTCAAACTGCTATTTTTGTGATGCAAATTGAAGTGCATGACTTACAGGGCACTAATAAAGTACTGTCTAAGCTACATCAGATCGAAGGGGTGCACAGTGCAAAACGAGGGCAGTAATCAGGCTAACAATGAGGCTTTAAGCCAACTGCTGGAAATAATGCAAACACTGAGAAACCCTGAGGGCGGATGCCCTTGGGATCTCAAGCAAACGTTTGCGTCAATCGTACCTCACACTCTTGAAGAAGCCTATGAAGTGGCTGATTGTATTGAGCGCGACGATTTAAGTGAACTTAAAGGTGAACTAGGTGATCTGTTATTTCAAATCGTGTTTTATGCGCAACTAGCGCAAGAGCAGCAATTATTTGATTTTAACGATGTAGTGGCTCAATTAAATGAGAAACTGGTACGTCGTCATCCGCATGTATTTTCATCGCAAGACACCCCCACAACTGATGCCGAATTAGCCGCGCAGTGGCAAGCAATAAAAGCACAAGAGCGCGCAGCTAAACCCCAAGATGAAAGCTCGTCACTTTGGCAAGATATACCAAACAGTTTACCTAGCTTAACAAAAGCTAAAAAAATTCAACAACGTGTAGCTGCTTTAGGTTTTGATTGGCCGACTTATCATGGAGCTATAGATAAAGTGAGTGAAGAGGTTGAGGAAGTGAAAGAAGCCTTAGCTCATAACCCTCACTCAGACCATACAGCAGAAGAGCTAGGTGATTTGTTGTTTGCTACCGTGAATGTAGCGCGCCATGTTAAACGTGACCCAGAGCAATTGCTTCGCAGTGCCAACGATAAGTTTTCTGCACGATTTGAAAAGGTACAAAACTACTTAATTGGCCAGGGTAAATGTATTGAGTCAGCGTCTTTAGAGGAAATGGATGCGGCATGGGATGCAATAAAAAAATTAAATAAATAGGGACATAAAAAATGTCTGTTTTTTGTGCACAGATTTGCTATTTATAGCTGGATTGCTTAGCTATGTTTTGGTACAATTTCGCCCCGTCTTGTTTATATTCCAAAATCACTTGTTTGGGTATTATATTCCTTTTAATTCCTGATATTCTAGGGTTCGCATGAGTACAAAATTTATCTTCGTTACTGGCGGAGTTGTTTCTTCGTTGGGTAAAGGTATTGCAGCAGCATCATTGGCCGCTATTTTAGAAGCCCGTGGCTTAGATGTTACCATTCTAAAGCTGGATCCTTACATCAACGTTGACCCAGGCACAATGAGCCCAATTCAACACGGTGAAGTATACGTTACCGAAGACGGCGCAGAAACGGACCTTGATTTAGGTCACTACGAACGTTTTATTCGCACCAAAATGACCAGCCGTAATAACTTTACGCAGGGGCGCGTATATGAAGATGTACTACGTCGTGAAAGACGTGGTGAATATCTTGGCGCAACTATTCAGGTTATTCCTCATATTACCAATGACATTAAGCAACGTGTTTATGATGGCGCAGAAGGCCATGATATAGCAATCGTTGAAATTGGTGGTACGGTAGGCGATATTGAATCACAACCATTTATCGAAGCAATTCGTCAAATGGGTACAGAAATTGGTCGTGAACGCGCACTTTTTATTCACTTAACCTTAGTGCCATTCTTAGGCCCTGCCGGTGAAGTGAAAACAAAACCAACTCAGCACTCAGTTAAAGAGTTACGCTCGGTAGGTATTCAACCAGATATTCTTATTTGTCGCTCAGACCGTAAGCTGCCAAATAACGAGCGTGCAAAAATTGCATTGTTCACAAACGTTGAAGAAAAAGCCGTTATTTCACTGCCTGATGTAGACAGTATTTATAAAATCCCTGCGTTATTAAAATCGCAAGAGTTAGATAACTTTGTATGTCGTCGTTTTCATTTAGACGCGCCTGAAGCTGATTTAGCTGAGTGGGAACAAGTATTGTATCAAGAGTCTAACCCAACGGGTGAAGTGACAATTGGTATGGTAGGTAAATACATTGAATTACCAGATGCATACAAATCAGTAAACGAAGCATTAAAGCATGCGGGACTGAAGAATCGTTTAACTATTAATATCCAATACGTTGATTCACAAGACTTAGAAACCAAAGGAACGGATGTTCTTTCTCGCTTAGATGCTATTTTAGTGCCAGGTGGTTTTGGTGGTCGTGGTGTTGAAGGTAAAATTTTAGCGGCTAAATATGCTCGTGAAAACAAAGTGCCTTACTTAGGTATTTGTTTAGGTATGCAGGTTGCACTTATTGAATACGCACGAAATGTTGCCGGTTTAGTTGATGCAAACTCAACTGAATTTAACGCAAACTCAGACTCGCCAGTGGTTGGTTTAATTACTGAGTGGTTAGATGCTGAAGGTAATGTTGAATTACGTGACGAAAAATCTGATTTAGGTGGCACTATGCGTTTAGGCGCACAAAAATGTCATTTAACACCAGGCTCTAAAGTACATGATGTGTATGGTAGCGACGAAATTGTTGAACGCCATCGTCACCGTTATGAAGTTAACAACAACTTTGTAGCACAACTTGAGCAAGCTGGTTTAAGCTTTACAGGTTTATCTGAAGATAAAAAACTAGTAGAGATTATTGAGAATAAAGATCACCCTTGGTTTATTGCAGCGCAATTCCACCCGGAATTCACTTCAACACCACGTGATGGTCACCCGTTATTTGAAGGGTTTGTAGCTGCGGCTCATACCTATCAAAAAGCGTCTTCGTAATATAAAAAGGCTGTGCATGATGCGCGGCCTTTTTTGTTTCTAAGGCTAGCCAAACTCAGGTTAGCCGCACTCACCATTTTGGGAATATAGAGGAATCAAGATGTCAGAAATCGTAAAAGTAATCGGTCGTGAAATTATGGACTCGCGTGGTAACCCAACTGTTGAAGCTGAGGTATATTTAGCTGATGGTTCATGGGGCCGTGCTGCTGCACCTTCAGGTGCATCTACAGGAACTCGCGAAGCATTAGAATTACGTGATGGTGATAAAGCGCGTTACTTAGGTAAAGGCGTATTAAAAGCGGTTGGCTTCATTAATAATGAAATTGCAGAAGCGCTAAAAGGTCAAAACGCACTTGCTCAAAGTGATGTAGACCAAGTAATGCTTGATTTAGATGGTACTGAAAACAAAGAAAAACTAGGTGCTAATGCTATTTTAGCGGTTTCACTTGCTAACGCAAAAGCGGCTGCACAATCTAAAAAAGTAGAGCTTTACGAGCACATTGCTGACTTAAATGGCACGCCAGGTGTTTACTCTATGCCACTACCAATGATGAACATCATCAACGGCGGTGAGCACGCTGATAACTCAGTAGATATTCAAGAATTTATGGTTCAGCCAGTAGGTGCTACTAACTTCCGTGAAGCATTGCGTATGGGTGCTGAAGTATTTCATAGCCTAGCTAAGGTACTTAAAGCAGATGGACATTCAACAGCTGTAGGTGACGAAGGTGGTTTTGCACCAAACCTTGCATCAAACGAAGCTGCACTTGCAGCTATTAAAGTGGCTGTTGCAAATGCCGGTTATGAGCTTGGTAAAGATATTACCCTTGCACTTGATTGTGCGGCCTCTGAGTTTTATAACAAAGAAGCAAATATCTATGACCTTAAAGGTGAAGGTAAGCAATTTACATCTGAAGAGTTTAACCACTTCTTAAAAGATTTAACTGAGCAATACCCAATTGTATCAATTGAAGATGGTTTAGATGAGTCTGATTGGGATGGCTTTGCACACCAAACCAAACTAATGGGCGATAAAGTTCAATTAGTGGGTGATGATTTATTCGTAACCAATACTAAGATTTTAAAACGCGGTATTGATAACGGTATTGCCAATTCAATCTTAATTAAATTTAACCAAATTGGTTCATTAACAGAGACGTTAGCTGCAATCAAAATGGCAAAAGATGCAGGTTTTACAGTGGTTATTTCTCACCGTTCTGGTGAAACTGAAGATGCAACTATTGCTGATTTAGCAGTAGGTACTGCTGCAGGTCAAATTAAAACGGGTTCATTAAGCCGTTCAGATCGTGTTGCTAAGTACAACCAATTGCTACGTATTGAAGAGCAATTAGGCGCTAAAGCACCGTACAATGGTTTAAAAGAAGTTAAAGGTCAGTAATTCTCTAATCAGAATCTGATATTTAAGATTATAAAAAATCCTCGCTTATGCGGGGATTTTTTTGTAAAAAAAGCAAAAAAGGGACAAAGAAACGGGCTACGAGCATCGAGCTACGGGCGTTAAGCAAGCAGTGCGAATATCTAGGTTAAACAAGCCTAACGTTAGTTACTTTTCATCAATTAAAGCTGAAATTGCTTTTTTAAAATATCACCCGTAAAACTGGTTTTTAAGTAAAAACCACGAGGCAAGGTTTTAATTATTTTCCCATTTGGGCCTATTGCATCGGTAACAATATGGCTATTGGCTGCTTTTGGTCGTATTTGCATTACATCCCCTAAATGACCTGAGATTTCATCAACTCTACCAAGGGCTATAAGCTCCATTTGTTCTTCCCAGTCTCGCTGCAATTGTGCATCTTGCGCGGGGGAAGGTTGCCACAAAAAGCCACTGCCTATGGTTCTATCAAAAGGAGCGATATCGCGCTCACTTAAAATAGGTAACCATAAAACATGATTCAACTTTTTACGTACGCTACTTGTGTGCCACGTCATGCCAGTTACATTCATTAGCGGGGTGACCGACACAAAGGTGGTTTCTAGCGGTTTACCTTTATATGAAATAGGCAATGTTTTAAGCTCTATGCCTAAATCTTCAAAGTCGGGGAGCGGTTTTGAACCAGCGGTTGCGCCTAATACATACTCAATCAGTTGACCTGTCCAGCCTTTTTCACGCAATAAATCATCTGGCGTTTTAAAGTGGTACTGCTGTGCTAGTTGTCCAAGTGTGAGCCCTGCAATATTATTGACACGTTGCATTAGTTGATTAATTGAATGAGGTTTTAAAGGTTGCATACTGTTAATTTAGTTGAATAAATACCAACGCCATGATAGCAAATTAGCTTGATAGTGGATATCTTTAGCGGTTGGTTGATTTTTATACGTGCCGTGGTTGGTGCAATTTTATGCACTGCTTTAAAACGCTAAAATTAACTAAGTAACTGAACTACATTGTTTTTTTTGTTTTTGGTGTTCAGTTTTAATTAAGGTCTATAATTGTTGTAAGGATAAATACAGATGTATAAACATGTTTATCCACAGATTCTGTGGAGAACATCACTTTTTTGATCTTGTATTGTGGATTTGTTTGGTAAATGAGCGTGTTTTACAAAAGTTATGCACAAGCTGTGAGTAACCAGCACAAACAGTGTGGTTTTTATGTATTTACATATGGCAGTGTTGTTTGTTATTCACATGCAATGGATTTCGCCATTAATTTGCCTTAAGCGAAGGTGTTAACGAGGCTTGCACGTAATAGTATTTGCCGTATTGCAGCTAATGTGGAACAATCATAAAAAATCGACTTACAAATGAGGCACTAAGGTGATTGATGCCGAAGGTTTTCGTGCCAATGTCGGAATTGTAATTTGCAATAATCAGGGGCAAGTGTTTTGGGCCAGACGCTATGGTCAACATTCTTGGCAATTTCCCCAAGGTGGTGTTGATGATGGTGAAACACCAGAACAAACTATGTACCGTGAATTACACGAAGAAGTAGGTTTGCGACCAGAAGATGTAGAAATAGTTGCAAGCTCAAAACATTGGTTACGCTATAAATTACCCAAACGATTAATCCGCCGAGATTCAAGTCCGGTGTGTATTGGGCAAAAACAAAAATGGTTTTTACTAAAACTGCGCTGTAAAGATGAAGATGTTAACTTACTGAAAACCCATCATCCGGAATTTGATGATTGGCGATGGGTAAGTTATTGGTATCCGGTTAGACAGGTTGTGTCGTTTAAACGGGACGTTTATCGACGTGTTATGAAAGAGTTTGCTCCCTTTGCTATGCCCTTTAATAAGCGAGAGCAACAAAAAGATCACTGGCGAAATAAAAGGTAGTTTTACATAAAAAGGAGCAGTGTATGCTGGCAACACTCAGAGCGATAGCTGAGTCTGTTTCGCAACAAGCGAATTTAGACGACGCGTTAGTGTGCTTTGTGAAAATGGTAAAAGATGCCATGAATACCCAGTGCTGCTCCATTTATTTTGCAGATTACAGCCAAGATAATTTTGTACTGATGGCTACCGAAGGGTTAAACCCTGATGCGGTGGGCAAATTTAGAATTGGCTTTACCGAGGGTTTAGTTGGGCTTGTTGCTCAGCGTGAAGAAGCAATTAACATTGCCTTTGCCAAGTCGCATCCTCGTTTTAAACTCTCCCCAGAAGTTAACGAAGAAGGTTATAACGCCTTTTTGTCTGTGCCTGTTGTTCATCAAAAAAAAGTGTTAGGTGTTATTGTTGTTCAACAGAAAATGGCGCGGGTATTTTCTCAAGATGAGGAGTCTTTTTTAATTACGCTTTCTGCGCAGTTAGCTTCGCAATTAGCCCACGCTGAAATAAAAGAAGTATTACGCCAAGATGAGTCTTCCCATCAAACATCGGTATTAAAAGGGGTTTCTAGCGCACCTGGTATAAGTATTGGTAAAGCTTTTGTTGTTATTCCTAAACTTAATTTTAAATCCATAGAACTTACTAAAAATAACGATGTTATTGAACAGCGCCGTTTATTCACGCAAGCAGTTGCTGCTACGCGCAAAGAATTTAGCACCTTATCGATGACGTTAAGTGACAGCATACCGCAAGAGGCGTTGGCTGTATTTGATGTATATCAGCAATTACTAGATGCTAAAAGTTTAGGTCATAATGTAGAGACACAATTACAAGAAGGGTGGTGTGCAAAAAGTGCATTAAAAATTGTGATTGAACGTTTAGTTGCACAGTTTAACGAAATGCAAGACCCTTACATTAAAGAGCGTGCGGTTGATGTTAAAGACATTGGCTTACGAGTGCTGCATCACTTAGTGAATACCGAACACGCAATAAAAGACTACCCTGAAAACACCATTTTAATAGCGCACACACTAACGCCAGCTATGTTAGCAGAGGTGCCCAATGAGCGTTTAGCGGGGGTTGTGAGTATTAATGGTTCAGCCAATAGCCATGCCTCTATTTTAACCCGTGCTATGGGCGTGCCTGCGATTTGGGGTATTGAAGATTTACCGCTATTGCAGTTTGATAGTAAAGAAATGATTTTAGATGCTTTTGCTGGGCGTTTATATATTTCGCCTTCGCAAATGCTTATTGATGAGTATACCGAATTACAACACCAAGATAACTTACTCAATAATCGGTTTTTAGAAGAACAAGCACTGCCTGCAATCACGTTAGATGGTGAGCATATTAGTTTATTACTCAATGCAGGGCTAGAGCTTAATACTCAGCAAAATAGTGCCCATATTTGTGATGGTGTTGGCCTTTACAGAACCGAAGCATGGTTTATGCAAAAGGGGCAGTTTCCATCGCAACAAGAACAAGAAAAGTGGTACCGAGAAGTACTAAGTAGCTATTACCCTAACCCCGTTGTTATGCGAACGTTAGATATAGGTGGCGACAAAGTTTTAGATTATTTTAACATTACCGAAGAAAACCCGTTTTTAGGATGGCGAGGTATTAGAATTAGCTTAGATCATCCTGAGCTTTTTTTAGATCAACTCAAAGCGATGCTAAAAGCGAATATTGGCTTAGGTAATTTAAAAATAATGCTGCCTATGATCAGTGGCACTGATGAAGTTGAAGAGTCACTGGCATTGTTTAACCAAGCTTATTATGAGTTAAGTGAAGCATTTCCTGAGCAACTAATAGAAAGGCCCGATATTGGTATTATGCTTGAGGTACCTTCAAGTGTATTTATGCTGCCAGAGTGGTCTAGAAAAGTCGATTTTTGTTCAGTGGGTAGTAACGACTTAACTCAGTATTTATTAGCCGTAGACAGAGCAAATGCACGCGTAGCCGATTTATTTAACCCCTACCATCCAGCCGTGTTGCGTGTATTAAATAATATTGCCAGCGAGTGTGAGCACTATGAATTGCCCTTTAGTTTATGTGGGGAGCTTGGTGGCGACCCCGAGGGCGCAATATTACTGATTGCTATGGGTTATAGGCGTTTAAGCATGAACTTATCGTCACTAAACAAAGTGAAGTGGGTGCTAAGGCGCTTAAATGTAAGCGACATGGAACAATTACTGAGCGAATGTTTGGCACAGCCCAACGCTAAACAAGTACTGCGGTTAACTCGTAGTTTTATGATAGAGCATCAGCTAGGTAATTTATTTTATACACCAAAATGATAGAACTGTAATTGTTTATATAATCAATTAAAATATACTTATAATTAAATGTATTAGAGATAACTATGTATGAACTAGGACTTCTAGTTGCAAGTTGTGCGCTGTTAGGCTGCATTGTTGGTTTTTTAGCAGGGTTACTAGGCATAGGCGGTGGTTTAATCATTGTGCCAGTGCTAAGTAGTTTGCTACTTAGTTTTGACGTTGCCGCTGCCGATCATGTGTTAGTTATCGCCATTGCAACATCTTTAGCCTCTATTTTATTTACTTCTACCTCTTCAGCGTTGGCTCATCATAAAAATGATAATGTGCCTTGGAAAATTGCTCCTTGGGTTATGTCGGGCGTGGCCATTGGTGCATTGGTAAGTGGCTTTGCTGCCAGCTTTATCCCTGAGAAAATGTTAAGAACGGTGTTTGCCGTCAGTGTAGTTTTTATTGCAATGAGAATGGTACTTTCTGCTCGTAATAAAGTGAGCGCAGAACACCCTTTGCCCGCAGGCCCCGTGCTAGCTAGTGTTAGTTCGGTAATGGGGGCTTTGTCTGGATTAATTGGCATTGGTGGCGGTGCATTACTTGTGCCTATGTTGCATTATTTTTCGGTTGATATTAAAAAGGCAATTGGTTGCGCTGCTGCATGTGGTATTGTAATTGCCTTTTTTGGGTCTATCGGTTACATCAGCGCTGGGTGGCATGTAACGGACTTAGCGCATGGTTTTATGGGGTTTGTATATTTACCTGCTTTATTTGGGATTGTTGTTACCTCATGGTTTATAGCGCCTATTGGGGCTAAGGCAACACATTACTTACCTGTGAATACAATTAAGAAAGTTTTCGCGATGTTACTGGTTTTCATCGCTATTAAAATGGTTTTTAGCTAAAGGTTTATTTTTATGGCACTGGAGTTTCCTCAAATTGATCCAATAATATTTTCTGTTGGACCACTTAGCGTTCGTTGGTATGGGTTAATGTACTTAATTGGTTTTGCGTTTGCGATGTGGTTTGCTAATCGTCAAGCTAAAAAACCAGGGTCGGGTTGGACTAAAGACGAAGTCAGTGATTTACTCTTTTACGGCATGCTGGGCGTTATATTAGGTGGTCGTGTTGGATATGTTCTGTTTTATCAATTTAGTTATTTTATCGAAAACCCCTTATATTTATTTAGAATCGATCAGGGTGGTATGTCGTTTCATGGCGGCACACTTGGGGTGATCACTGCGATTGCTATTTTTGCTTACAAGCGTAAAAAGTCCTTATTGCAAGTCGGTGACTTTGTAGCGCCTTTAGTGCCAGTTGGTTTACTTGCCGGGCGTATAGGTAACTTTATTAACGGCGAATTATGGGGCCGCACTACCGATGTCCCATGGGCAATGGTATTTCCAACTGGAGGCCCGCTTGCACGCCACCCATCACAACTTTACGAAGCTTTTTTTGAAGGGCTGGTATTGTTTGTCATATTATTGTGGTTTATTAAACGTCCTCGTCCTGCGGGAAGTGTGTCAGGTTTGTTTTTACTGGGTTACGGCGTATTTAGGTTTGGTATTGAGTATTTTCGCCAACCCGATGCGCAATTGGGGTTATTTGCCGACTTCATTTCAATGGGGCAAATTCTATCGTTACCTATGATCATTGGCGGGTTAGGCTTACTTATTTGGGCCTATAAACAACCACAATCGCAAACAGCGGCAAAAGTTTAAAAGAAGAAGTTAGATGAAACAATATTTAGAATTATGTCAGCGCATTGTTGACCAAGGACAGTGGGTTGAAAATAAACGCACCGGTACACGTTGTTTAACGGTTATAAACGCTGATTTAGAATACGATGTGGCGAATAATCAGTTCCCTATGATCACCACTCGAAAGAGCTATTACAAAGCGGCTATTGCTGAATTGTTAGGTTATTTAAGAGGCTATGACAGTGCTGAGCAGTTTCGTAGTATGGGCTGTAAAACCTGGGATGCTAACGCCAATGAAAATCGTGCCTGGCTCAATAATCCTAACCGTAAAGGTGAGGATGATATGGGGCGCGTTTATGGCGTTCAAGGACGTGGCTGGCAACGCCCTGATGGTTCAACATTGGATCAACTGGCAAAGGTCATTAATAATTTAAAAAATGGCATAGATGATCGCGGCGAAATTATTACATTTTACAACCCTGGTGAATTTGAACTTGGTTGCTTGCGCCCATGTATGCACACACATACCTTTTCATTATTGGGCGATACCCTGTATTTAACCTCATATCAACGCAGTTGTGATGTTCCACTAGGACTTAATTTTAATCAAATTCAATGTTTTGTATTACTTGCATTAGTTGCCCAAATTACCGGCCATAAAGCGGGTAAGGCATATCATAAAATTACCAATGCTCATATTTATGAAAACCAGCTCGATTTAATGCGAGATGTGCAGTTAAAGCGTGAGCCATTTGCTTCTCCCCAATTAAAAATCAACCCAGAGATTAAATCACTCGAAGATATAGAAACATGGGTAACACGTGATGACTTTGAGGTGGTTGGCTATCAATGCCATGAAGCGATTCAGTACCCATTTTCAGTTTAAAAAATAAGGAGAGCATAATGAAAGCAGTGATCCCTGTAGCGGGCCTTGGAACACGTATGTTACCGGCCACTAAAGCAATTCCAAAAGAAATGCTGCCAGTTGTAGACCGTCCACTAATTCAATACGTTGTGAGCGAAGCCGTTGCCGCTGGCATTAAAGAGATAGTGTTAGTAACCCATTCGAGTAAAAACTCAATTGAAAACCATTTCGATACTAGCTTTGAATTAGAGGCTACGTTAGAGAAACGTGTAAAGCGGCAATTACTTGCCGAAATACAGTCTATTTGCCCTAACGACGTGACGATTATTCATGTGCGTCAAGGTGAGGCAAAAGGGTTAGGTCATGCTATTAACTGTGCTGCCCCTATTATAGGGGATGAACCTTTTGTGGTTATTTTACCTGACGTTATTATCGATGAAGTGGAAAGTGATTTAACAAAAGATAATTTAGCAGAAATGATCACTCGTTTTGAGCAAAGTAAACATAGTCAAATTATGGTTGAACCAGTTCCTAAAGATGACGTAGATAAATTTGGTGTTGTTGATTTAGGTGATGTTGAGTTAAACCAAGGTGAAAGCTCACCCATTAAGAGTATGGTAGAAAAGCCACCCGTTGACGAGGCACCTTCAAACCTTGCTGTGGTTGGTCGTTACGTGTTGAGTAAAAATATTTGGCCATTATTAGCTAAAACACCACAAGGTGCTGGTGATGAGATTCAGCTAACAGATGCAATTGCGATGCTTATGCAAAACGAAAAAGTAGACGCTTATGCTATCAAAGGCCGAAGCCATGATTGTGGTAGTAAAATTGGTTATTTGAAGGCGACGATTGAATTTGCCTTACGCCGCGATGAATTTGCTGATGAGCTTAAGACCTTTATTAAAACGTTAATCTAATCAGTTCTTTATTTATTTAAAGCGCCTATATGGCGCTTTTTTTTTGATTGTAAAGTCGCTTTTTCAGGACTTTAATTATAACTATTTTTGCAGTTATACAGACAGATCTGGGTTTGTAATGTAAGCTTTATGTTAATTAAAGTTGTTTTGTAGTTAACGTTCTTTATTAGGCCAATTGTAAATTGGCTCAATTTAGCGATCTAAACTGTTGAAAGAGAAACAATCAATGTGTGAATGCAGCATAAAGTATCACCGATATTTAGTTATAGCGTTACTCATGTTAATTGGGAGTGGCTGTACTATATCGCCAGATAAAACTACGTCAAATGAACAAGTTAAAGATTCTCCTGAATATGTAACCATTACCGCACTTGAGCTTGCACAGCTAAAAGATGCCGCTTTGCAATGGCAACAGGCGCGCTCTGGTATTGAGCGGCTATTAAAATTAGAACGCGAGCTTACATATTTAGTTGATAATTTAGATATTATTAATAGTAAAGCAATAGCGCAATCAAATCAGGCTGTTAGCAATCGCTATGCACGCTCATCAATTAAGGCTAATACATCGCCAAACCTCAGGTATGGTAATAACTACGCAAGCACGTCAGATAAAGTTGAGCGCCCAAAGCAAAGATATAGTAATCGCTACGCAAAACCAACTAATAGGGACGCTCTACAAAATCAGCGATATAGCAGCCGCTATGCTAGTGTGCCTAAAAAAATGATTACAGCCCCTCCAAAAAGTTACAGTAACCGCTCTGTTCGTTCGTCAGTAAAAGCTATTAATCCAAGGATGAATAAAAAGGTCGCTTCTAAAATATCGATGGCAACAAAAGTGGCAATGGTAGATAAAAATAAAAAAGTATTTGCCTTACAGGTAGCGTCGCTTGATTCAGAAGAGAGTGTTGCTAAGCAGTGGAAGCATATTAACAAAAAAGCAGCGCCTTTGTTTAAGGATAAAATCACGACAAACATTGAAAAAGCAAAAGTTAATAACAAAACCTATTATCGATTAAAATTAGGTGAGTATTTTAACTTTAAAAGTGCTGAGGATGATTGTGAGGTATTTAAATTCTATAAAGTTGATTGCTTTGTGAGTAACTACACTGACAAACCAATTAGATTATAAATTATTTATTTGGCGCTTTTATTGCATAATAGCTAGAGCTAGTTTTTTGTAATAGGTGCTTTAAAGTGAAACTTCGTTTAATAATATTACTAATACCCTTTGCATTAGCTGGTTGTAGCAACCAGCTAATGCCCGCCGACTCACAAAGCGACAAGCTTGTGCGTGAAAAAGATATAAAACCTTACTTAGAGCAATGGGATAACAACAAAGAGCAAATAGCGCGTTTAAGCACCATGGAAGAGGACTTATCATTACTGATTCAAGCTCTTTCTGCACAAACAGATATTGATACCGTACCTGAGCCGTTGAAAGAGAAGGTAAAACGTGTTGAATATGGCTCTAAGCAATCTTTACAACTCTCATCAGAAACTGCCTTAGCCGATAACACTATCAGTACAAACAAAGCAATTTACGGTGTGCAAATTGGACGTTATTTAGTTTCTAACGGAGCCAAAAGGCAAGTACAGCGACTAAAAGAGCAATATCCTCAATTGAACAGTATTTTACAATACCGCATTAATGAGCAACAAAAGGAATCAACAACGTTTTATAGTGTTGTAGCAGGCCCGCTGAAAAATCAACAGCAAGCGGCGCAGTTGTGTTTGTTTTTTTACAAAATAGGTAATAAGTGTACCTTAGCGACATTTTCAGAGGATGTTTAAGGTTTTTTTACGCTTATTTTTGCATCCTGTTATTATAAATCAAAATAAAGTAAATATTTTTCTAACTTTTTAGTGATTTTGGCCGATACTTAACATAACCTGACTAACAGGTTTATACTTTATATCTAAGGGAAAACTATGAACAAAATATTTACTAAAGCAGCATTAGCTGCATCAATGGCTGTACTTTCTTTCGGCGCTGCAGCTGAATCAGTTTCGTTTCAAGCAGGTGTTACAGTTCAAAATGCTTTTACCTTGACTAACGATTCTGCACTAGATTTTGGAACAATTCGTGCCTCAGCGGATTTAGCAGCAGCTGAGACGGCTACTCTTGTTTTAGCCGCAAATCCAGCGACCTCACCTACAACGGCTTCTACATCGATTGCAGATGCTGAAATCGCAATTTTAGTACCAGGTGCACCAGCTTCTTTTTCTGTTTCTGGCGTGTCTCCTTTCGGTTCACTGACAATTACAAATCCGACAGAAACTGCAATTTCACCTGATGCAGCACCTGCTGGTACTGCAGCATTTACTTTGGGTACTCCAACGTATTATGTGCTAACTGGCGCGACGCCTAACAGTGCTGCTACAACGACCATTCAGGTAGACGCAAATGGTGAAGCGACATTTAATGTTGGTGCCACATTAACGACAGATGCCACAACTCCTACGAGTGATTACATTGATGGCACTTACAGTGGCTCATTCACATTAGAATTAAACTATTAATGAGCAAAGCCTGCTTTATTATAAAGCAGGCTATTTTATGAAATTAATTTTATTCATACTAGCAGCTTCCTTAACTCCAGGTTTGTGCGCGCAGGTAACACTTCTTGAGCAATTGAGCTTTGGTAAAATTGTTATAAGTGATAATCAAAGCATTAGCTCTATAACTTTGTTGCCTAGTAATACAAATACCTTAACCAATAAGATATATTTACTTGAAAAAGGCCATGCAGCTGAATTGCTGCTTGAAGGATACCCTGCACGTATCCAGGTAAACGTGAGTGACTTTGTAAGCGACCAACCTTTAAATAACATTTTCGGTGGTGCATCACTGATTTTAAATCAACTCATATACAATGCGACCATTACAACCGATACCACAGGGACTGCGTTATTGAGAGTTGGGGGGCAATTGAGCACCTCAGGTGACGGCAATACTTATAAAGATGGCATCTTTGATACTACAATTGAAGTGACGCTAAATTATTAGACAACTAGAGATGTTGATTAAATGACAATAATAAAAACTTTTTTTATCTTAGTAAGCTTTATTTTAATTAGCTTTCATTCTTATGCAAACTTACTTATTTCTCCAACAAGAATCAATTTTGATGAGCGCCAACGTGTTGCTAAAGTCATTGTTGTTAATAACTCTAATGAACCCAAAACTTATAGGTTGGAGTGGCAAGATAAAGTCGCTCTAGCTGGGGGAGGGTATGCTAATTTAGCGGCTGATCAAGAAAGTTCATCTTCACTTAAAAATATGGTTAGGATCAGCCCATCACAAGTTAGATTAGCGCCAGGAGAAAGGCAAATAGTTAAGCTTGCTATTCGAAAGCCGAAAGGTTTAGCAGAGCAGGAATACCGCTCTCATCTAGCCTTTAAAGCACTCCCTAATGAAGCTCAAAGTCAGCAACAGAGACTAGGCATCAAGGTAAACTTACTCTTAAGCTACACTATTCCCGTTATTTTGCGAAAAGGTGCTGAAAAACCCAATGTAAATATCAGTAATTTACAGCTTATACACAGCCCAGAAAAAAAGGCGCTTGAGATTGAAATTAAGCGAGAGGGTGACTTTAGTTCTTTTGGCAAGTTAGAAGTTTTCTTTAAGCAAAAAGGAGCGGATACAGAGAAAAAGATCGCCATGTTAAACGATTTCAGTATTTACCCTGAGCTAAAAACAACAACGGCGACGATACCAATTTTTGCAGATCAAAATATCCCGAAAGATGGTCAAATTCGCTTAATTTATACAGGGCTTAAAGAATATCGCGATACTATTTTTAGTGAAAAGTTTGCGCCAATCAATAATGCAATTATCGGTAATTTGAAATAGGCGATGTATTACTTTAAGCGCTTAAAGTGGTTGTTGATCATTTTTTTATCAATTGATCCATTATTAGCAGCAGAGCCTGACACTCAGGCCATTCTTGCTAGCATAAAAAAAATAGATAAAAAATGGCAGCAATACAACACTGATCAAGCTGTAAATGAAAGAACAGAGCCTGAGCTTAATGTGCAGCAAGGTGAGGGCATCCCCGAAGGGGAGTTATTATTTTTTTCATCGTTCGTGAAAAAAAATTACCTGGGTGAAATGCTCGGGGTGAAAAGTAAAACCGGTGTATTAATAGATTTATTAAGTTTTTCAGAAAGCCTGGATTTTGCTATCGATATAAATAGCGATGACCTTATTGCTCAAGGGTGGTTTATTCGTGAAGATAATCAGTTTTATCTAGACCTAAATACAAACACAGCACAAATTAACGGCGCTAGATATTCATTTAACAGCCAACAAGCTTATGCTGAGAACGGCGATATGTTTGTTGATAGTAACTTGTTAGCGCAGTGGTTTTCGTTAGATATTGATATTGAATATTCAGCACTTGAGCTAAATGTAAGCTCCCCTACCAAATTGCCTATAGAATTAAAACGCGAAAGAGAGCAGCGAGAAACTGTAACTAATAGAGAGTCACGTCAAGCAATATTACCGTGGAAGGCCAGTCCATACAGTGCAATTTCATCTCCTCTTGCTGATGTGCAGCTTAGTGCAACCAAGAGTAATACGGATTCAGCGATAGGGTACTCTGTATTAGGGTCAAATGACTTAGCCTATTTTAATGCTCAGTATTTTTTTGCAGGGCGAAAACAAGATTTACTATCAGATTCAAGATTATCATTTAGCCGTCAAAGTAAAGGTGCACGGCTATTAGGTCCTTTAAATGCGACAACAGTTCAATTTGGGGACGTATTAGCAACTCAAGTCGGTAAACAATTTAATAGTAGTTACGCCAGAGGAGTAAAAGTTGATAACAAACCACTTTTTAAACAGGTTAACAGTAATCAAATTAATTTAACGGGTGCTATTCAACCAGGCTGGGATGTTGAGTTATACCGTAATGATGTACTGCTAGCGCAGCAGTTTAGTTTGGCTGATGGGCGTTATTTATTTGAAGATATTGATTTATTGTTTGGCGCTAATAACTTTGAGCTGATCTTTTATGGCCCACAAGGGCAAGTAGAGCGAAAAACAGAGCAATATTTTATAGATGGTAATAGTTTGTCAGCAGATGAGTCGTTCTATGAGTTGTCAATTACTGAGCAAGGTGAGCAGTTATTTAATCAATCACTTTATTCGACAGAGGGCAAAGGTTGGCAGCTAGCAGGCCGTTATGAAACGGGGTTAACTGATTATTTATCGGTTTATGCTGGTACATCAATATTAAATAGTAATTCGGGTGATAATGTTAACAATTATGCTTTTGGTTCAAACCTAAGTATATTTGATAAAGTATTACTTAATCTAGATTATGAAAAAAATAATAACGATGAAGATAAGCTAGAGGTAGCTGCTAGAGGTGAATTAATTGGTCAATCGGTACGTTTAAGTCTGTCTCAAAACAATGAGAAAATAGTTGGTGATACAGAAACAGCGAAAACTGAAAGTTATCGATTATATACGGCAGGAAAGTTGTTTGATAAATCATTTGGAAGTTTGAGTTATCAAAATACGCTCGCCTATAACAACAGAGAGTTTAGCGACTCATATTTAAGTGTTGATAATACCTTATCTTATAATTTAGGCGGCACCGTTGTTAGTAACAACTTAATTTGGCGAAAATTTGATTCTTTAGATGATGCAACAACACTTGGCAGCATGCGTCTTCAACATCGATTTGGTAAAACATACACTCGTTTTAGTGTTGACTATAGCGCAGACTCTGGTTCAACTATACTGGGTTATCAAGCTGAATTAAGCCGTAGTTTATCTCAGAATTTGCAATCTGAATTCACACTGAGAAACTCCCGTATAAATGATTTAGTTTCTATGGAGTTGGGTCTAAATTGGCAAAGCGATAGTTTTAGCTTAAATAGCACAATGAGTTACGATGATGATGATAACTGGCGGCTAGGTTTATTTAGTCGCTTTAGTATTGGTTTTGATACGAACACTGACGAGTACTTTTTAAGTAAAAGAAGCCTCGCAAACTCTGGTACTTTAATGGTTAGAGTCTTTCTTGATTCAAATAATAACAATATTCAAGATGACGGAGAAAAGGGAATTGAGGGCGTTAAGGTAAAAGGAGTTCAAAACTATCGCCGAGCGGTAACTAACGAAAATGGTTTAGCGATTCTTAAAGGGATGCCGGCAAATAGAACCACCGACATAGTGATTGAGTCTGGTAGTATTAGTGAGCCTTTTTTAGTTGCCGCCAATGATGGCTTTTCTATTACACCGCGTGCCGGCTTTGTTGAATATATGGAAATCCCACTTAATAACAGTAGTGAATTAGAGGGAACTGTTTACAAACAAGATGAGCAAGGCAGTAGTGAAGTACAGCCTTTTGCTACCGTAAAATTACTCGACAAACAAGGCAAGCAAGTGGCGCAAACACAGGCTGCTTATGATGGTTATTATTTGTTTACCGATTTACGCCCTGGCGAATATAAAGCGGTTATAGATGATGAATTTAAGCAACGTAAATCCTTAAAAGATACGCAACAGGTGGTGGTTAAATTACCAGCGCAAGGTGAAGTCGTAATGGGCGTTGACTTTGAGCTTAAAGAAAAAACACAAACGCCAGCGTATATTGCTAATGCGGGTGGGTTTTCATCATTGCCAATTATGAAAGCGTATTATCAATTAATTAAACGTCATTTAAATGAGCAATCAAAGCGTGATGCTTTTTATATTAAAGATGAAAAACAAAAACGGTATATTTTAGCCGTCGCTTATGCCGAGTCTGCGCAAGGGGAACTTGAACAAGTATGTGCAGAATTAAAAGTAAAAGGCTTGAACTGCCAAGTCCAAGCGCAACTTATTAGCCACTAATAACAATAAGGTTTAACCATGCAACATGCTAATTTATATAAACGCTACTCAATACTAATTGCCTGTATTGCTGCTCTTTTTATATCAGGATGCAGCACCACCAAAACTGCAGAATCTCCTCAGCCAATGCAAGCGAGTGCCAATCTTTCTGAGGAAGAGTTGGCGCAGCTAAAAGCATCGTCTCAGCAGTGGCAATCAGCCAAAGCAGGTGTTGAACGTTTATTAGTGATTGAACAAGACTTAAAGCTATTAATAAGCCAATTAAATGCGGTAGCAAAACAAGGTTCTGCATCAACAAATACGCCTGTTGTACCAACAGCTAAAGCTTCGGCTGAGACGGTAGCACCAAAAGTTGCACAAAAAGCTAAAGTAGCAGCGAATACAGCTGATGAAAAACAAGCCGTTAAAGCCTTATTTGCCTTACAAGTTGCAGCCGTTACCGACAAAGAGCGACTTAGCCAAAGTTTAAATCAAATAAAAGCCAGCGCATCTTCGTTATTTCAGGGCGAATTCGTGGCGAATGTAGAAACTATTAACGTGAGTGGCATGACTTACTACCGTTTAAAGCTTGGAGCTTATCAAAATCAAGCGAATGCGGCTGCTGATTGCGATAGACTTAAACAGCGCCAAATCAACTGCATTGTGAGCCATTACACCCAACAGCCATTAAAATAAATATGCATCTAGGGTATTAGGCATAATAATTGCTTTGTAACTATTATGTTTTTAGAGGATGGCAACTATGCGCCTTTTGTTACCCTTACTATTATTAAATTTAGCGGGCTGTAGCTTAATACCCCAGCCAAAGCCAAGTATAAGCACTGATGCGCCTAAAGCGGTCATGGCACCCTATACGCTCAATCAGTACGTAAATAGCTTGAGTGCCCAGCTTAGCCATATCAAAGAGCCTTTTAAAAGCACCGCTTCAATCGCGGTCAGCAGCTTTTATTTAGCCAATGCTTTGGATTCACAAATTGCTCAAGGGCAGGGAGCAGGGCTTAGTCAGCAAGTTCAAGAAAGCTTAATAACCCAATTTACTCAGTTAGGGTACAACACAGTTGAATACCGGCTTGAAAACCAGCTTAACTTATCAGCGAGCGCTGATTCAGTGTTAAGCCGCAGTACGAGTAACTTAAAGCAGCGTCAGATTATTGACTTTGTGATCACCGGCACTTTAACCCGTCAAGAACATGCTTATATTGTTAATGCTCGCATGGTAAATATGCAAACTAATCAGATTGTATCTGCCGCAAGTACTGAAATTCCCATCAATGTGATGTGGAGTAATGAAAAAATACAGCAGCGCGGTGACTATATTTACCGCAGTGAATATTAATTAGGAGCACACATGAAACGCCTACTATTAACTTTATGTTTGCCACTGGGCTTTGGTTGTTCACAAATGACAAACCATAGTGACACGCAAATTACCGACGATGCGCCTATGTTTTTTGAGCAACGCCCTGTAGCTGCACCAACAAATACTGATTCGCTTTATCAAAATAAAGCCGCAGTGATGAATAAAAACAAACAAGTAAATACGCCAACCCGTAAAAATATTAATCACTATGTGCGTGGCATCATGCAAGACATGGCTGAAAACTTACAGTACGTAAATACTAAAACGCCATTGGCAGTATCAAGCTTTGTTTTTTTAGACCGTGACTACAATAATGCTGACTTAGTGGGTAACCAAATCGCAGAGAGCTTTATGCATGAGCTGCATAATTTTGGTGTGCCGGTCATTGATTTTAAAACCACCGATTATATGCGCGTAACGCCTGGCGGCGATTTTGTTTTTAGTCGCGACTACTTAGAGCTTAACCAAGAACAAAACTTTAGTTACGTATTAGCCGGCACGCTAGTAAACCACCAAGGCGGCATATTAGTAAACGCACGTATTGTTGGTTTAGCGAGTAAAGCGGTTGTAGGCTCTGCACAGGGCTTTATTCCACAATCAGTTATTGATGCGCTAAATAGCAGTAACAGTGCTGATGGCATTATGCTTAAACAAGCGAGTAAGTGAGGTTTATAATGGCTAACTTAGCTAAGCGCTCAGCTTTAATTAGCATAAGTGCATTATCACTATTACTTTCAGGCTGTAATTTACTTGGTGAATCTAACATGACTGAACCTGCCAAGTCTGAGCCTGAGCAAAAAGTGGTAAGCAATCTTGATTTTAACCAGATCATGGCGCAAATGCAGCAAAATGAAGAGCAAGAACAATATGCCGATACAACGCAGTTTAACCCAAACAAGCATCATAAAAGTTTAGTTAACTACGTAGAGCAAATGGCACTTGATTTAACCGACACCATGCAAGTAGCCCCGCAAGATGCAGCGATTGCGGTTACGTCGTTCGTTGATTTAGACGCAAGTTTAACTACAGCAAGCCAGTTAGGTAATCAGTTATCAGAAACCTTTATACATCAGCTGCAAAAATTTGGTTATAGCGCGGTTGATTTTAAAACAGCCAATTTAATTACCGTTAATGATCAAGGCGACTTTGCATTCACCCGCAACACTCGCAAGCTTGCAGGTACGAATATAGCCAGCCATGTTTTATCGGGTACATTAATTTACCGTGCAGATGGGGTTGTTATTAACGCTCGCGTAATAAATATTGAGAATAAGCGCCTTGCCGCCAGCAGCCGAACATTTATACCGCTTTACGTACTAAATAAAGAAGATATATATTTATCAAGCAATTAACTTAATTTGATACTTGATATAAAAAACCAGATGCCGTTATAATTTTTGTAAGCTGTAAGCTGTAAGCTGTAAGCTGTAAGCTGTATGTGGCCTCTTAGTTAAATGGATATAACGGCCCCCTCCTAAGGGGCAGTTGCAGGTTCGATTCCTGCAGGGGCTACCAATAAAATCAATGAGTTATGTTCTTTCTTTGTTTCTATATCAACTCTATGTAGTATATTTGTAGCAATGTCAGCTTTGTGCCGTTCGGATAAAAAGTGAATTTGAAAGCTTGTTGGGTGGCGCCTTCGGCTTAACCAACCTACATTTTGGCGTAGGTCGGATAAGTGGCGGAGCCACGCCATCCGACAAAAATGATAAATTTACCAGAGACAACTGCCTTACACTGTAAGTTAAACCACTCTATACCGACTATCGGCTGAGTGCTAATTGCGGACATTAGTAACGCTAAGCTAACGGGTAGTGACCGAAAGGTGCGGGTTTAGTACCTTATATGTGATTACCTATTACGCGCCTAAAAGTGGCAAATGCTTTCGCTGCTGATAGGTTAAAGCTAGCTCTAAGCAGTTCTTGATTTCCGCCTCAGGCAACGAACTCGATAAACTTAATACGATTGCTCTATTACCTTGAAATTCGAGTGTGTCATTGTGCAGCTCTCTAAATGTATCGATTAACTTAGTTTGGCAGTTGAAGAACAAGTAGTATTGGTTTGGCGATTTCAACTTCCAATCAGTTCTAATTGGGCTGCCTGTTTTTACACTATAACTATGCTCACCCCATTTCAGTGACTCTTCGACTTCACCTAGCTCCAAATCGGATGCAAGCTTGAGGATTAAAGTTCGTAACTCCTCAAGTCGTAACCGAACTTTTTCGGGATATTCTTCGAAGCGATTTTTGACTACCTCGTCCATTGAAAGCTCCTATTCATATAACAACTTTATCAGAGGACATTTTCCCTATTCTAGCGCGAAAACGTCCATATCTCATGAGCTTCTATTATTATTTTAGCTTATCTGAGCGTATAAAAAAGAGGAAAGTTTTCTTCTTTCTTACTAAGTAAATGACAACTCACCTCAATGTCCGGTTATCGCTCAAAGAAGCCCTCCATTAAATTCTGCATAATAAAAAAGCGAGCTATCAATTAACCCGCTTTATAAAGTACTTTGTCGAACCCCGAACCCCGAACC